>JAQTQN010000127.1 GCA_028712225.1 Methylobacter sp. | reverse complement strand
TGCTACAACCATAACCACTGGCAAAGCTAAACGCTTGGCCAGGTCACTAATATCCTGGTGATTGTTTATCGGCGCCAACCACCCTCCTGCACCTTCAACCAGAATGACTTCCGCCTGCAGTTTTAGCACATCGAACTTAGCCAGCACTTCGCTCAAAACTACAGGATTATCTTTACCTGCAATATGCGGTGACACCGGCAGCTCATAAGCGTAAGGATTCACCAGCTCATAAGCCGCTTCAACCGAAGCATGCGCCTGTATCAACAAGGCATCTTCGTTTTTCAGTTGCCCATCTTGCCAAACACAACCGGCGGCCACCGGCTTCATACCCACAACTGTTTTGCCATGCTGCTTGAAATATTCCATCAACGCCAAGGTTACCCAGGTTTTGCCTGCGTCGGTATCGGTGCCGGTAATGAAATAGCCTTGGGACATGTTGCTTATGCCTGTGCCTGTATCAAGAAACATTCGAAGGTCGCCGGAATCATGCCCTCGAGCCGATGTAAGTCATACGTTTTAATCATGCGTTGTAACTGCGTTTGTGTAGTGATGGCTTTATTGCGCTCACCGATAACATTTTGCGCGCCGATGGCTTTTAACTCGCGCATCAATGCCAACACCGAATCATATTTTGATAAATGTGTGTTGCGTTCAATACGCACCTGTCTAAAACCTGCTTGCTGTAAAAAATGCTCGATGTCTGCAACACCATAAAACTCATTAACGTGGCTGTAATCATCAACCTCAGCCCAGGCGGCTTTTAATTCCTGCAATGTGTGCGGACCGAAAGTTGAAAATACCAATTGTCCACCCGGCTTTAGTGTCCGCTTAAGCTCAGCAAAGACAGCGGTAAGATTGCGGCACCATTGCAAGGCAAGATTGGAAACCACGACATCGGCAGTGCTTGCTGCGATTGGCAACTGCTCGGCATCAGCGCAGATATACCTGACATTGTTATGAGCAGCTAACTTGCTGCGCGTGGCTTCAAGCATGCCAAAGGCAATATCAACGGCGATTACAGACTGCGGCGGGGTTTGTTTTTTTGTTGACAATAACTCACCGGTTAAAAAGCCGGTGCCACAGCCTAAATCCAATACCGTACCGGTCAGCATTTCTGCATTTAGATCGGCCACTAAGGCTCTGCCAACAGTTCGCTGTAACTCAGCTGCGCCATCATAAGTGTCTGAAGCTGCGGCAAATGACTGCCTTATTCTGACTTTGTCCGGATTAAACATGGTGTTCGATAAAATCTGACATCAATACAGTGACTTCGTTTGGATGGGATAGAAACGGCGCATGACCGGCTTTGTCGATGACTTTAACCGCCATATTCGGAGAGAGCGTTTGTAGATACTCACCGACAGCAACCGGCACCAACGCATCTTTAGCCCCCAATATCGATAACATCGGCATCGTCAATTCGCCCATGACGGCTCTTAAGTCGGCGTTTTTCAAAATCTCCAAACCACCTTGCAACGTCATCTCGTCCGGGGCGGAATATTCAGCAACAGCCGTTTTCAATTCTTTCATCAATTTTTTGTAATCTTGTAAGCCATTGACCTGCAATGATAGAAAACGCAGCAAAGTCGCCTGGCAGTTTTCTTGAAGACTGCTCGCAAAACTATCTAGTAATTCTATTTTCATTCCCGGCCATTGCACTGCTCCATCCGAAGAGCTTATTTGAGTAAAATGCGGATTACCGGTCATCAGGATTAATGCCGTACAACGCTCTGGAAAACGTCTGGCAAAATCCAGCACTACCGTTGCACCTAGCGACCAGCCCAGCCAGCAAGCCGGTTCAGTGTCGACGCTGTTGGCCAATAGTTCGCTAATTTGTTCAAGATTAAACGGCAGCAGCTCTTCACTTTGACCATGTCCGGGTAAATCAATGCACGTTACTCGGTAATGCTTCGCCAGCTGTTTGGCAAAATCGCGCCAAATACCTGTATGCATCGCCCAGCCATGCACCAGCACGATGGACTTACCGCTACCGTAGGATTTCTGGTGGATTTTAATCATTTAGACGCTGTGACTAATTTGGCGATAGCTTCCAGCAACTGATCAACCTGCTCAAACTCATGTAACGCCGAAAACGTTACACGCAATCTGGCACTGCCTTGCGGCACGGTCGGCGGACGAATCGCGCTGACTAAAAAACCGTCGCTCAATAATTGCTTACTGATTGCCATTGCCTCTTGGCTATCACCAATCACGATTGGCTGGATAGGTGAAGCCGACGGCATCAGCTGCAAACCCAGCTGCTGAGCGCCCGTTCGAAAATGCTCAGATAATTTTCCCAGCTTCTCCCTACGCCATGGCTCAGCAATAATGATTTTCAAACTGGTACGAGTCGCTTCAGCAACTGCTGCGGGCAAAGCAGTGGTATAAACGTAGGTTCTGGCTTTTTGAATCAATGTTTCAATTAATGCGTCAGACCCGGCAACAAAAGCGCCGAACGTACCAAAGCCTTTACCCAGCGTGCCGACTAATATCGGCACATCTTCCTGGCCCAATTGAGCCAGCTCCAGCACTCCGCCACCGGATGCACCAAGAACGCCCAAGCCATGCGCATCATCAACCATCAGCCAGGCATTATGCTGTTTTGCAGATACTGCTAATGCCGCCAACGGCGCTAAATCGCCATCCATACTAAACACGCCATCGGTGACAATCAGTTTGTTACCAGTGGCTTTAACCAGATTGACTTCAAGATGCTCGACATCGGCATGGGCATAACGTTTGAATTTTGCGCCGGATAACAAGCCTCCATCCAGCAATGAGGCGTGATTGAGCCGGTCTTCAAACACCGAATCGCCGCGCCCGACCAGCGCAGAAATGGCGCCCATATTGGCCATGTAACCAGTTGAAAACAGCAGCGCGCGCTCGCGTCCGGTGAACTCGGCCAGCTCTTCTTCCAGCGCATGATGCGCCAAACTATGTCCGCAAATTAAGTGCGCCGAACCACTGCCGACGCCATAAGTGTCTGCAGCGGTTTTAAAGGCTTTAACCACATCCGGATGATTTGCCAGCCCCAAATAATCATTGCTGCAAAAATTGACGACCGGTTTGCCATCAATCTGCAGATGAATGCCTTGGGGGGATTCGATGATCCGTCTGGAACGATAAAGCCCGCGTTGCTTTAAGTCGTCTAGCTCATCTTGCCAAGCTTGCTCAGTCATTAAGCGTAGCTCGACCCGCCTGAATGCAGCCCTAAACGATCAAACAAAGCCACATCATGATTGGTCATCGGGTTGTCGGTAGTCAGCAGTTTGTCGCCGTAAAATATGGAATTGGCACCGGCCAGAAAGCATAAAGCCTGCATTTCATCGCTCATATCTTTACGACCGGCCGACAAGCGCACCCGAGATTCCGGCATCAGGATACGCGCCACGGCAATAGTTCTGACAAATACCAAGGGGTCCAAGGCTTCGGTGCCCATTAACGGCGTACCTTCCACTTGCACCAACATATTGACCGGCACGCTTTCCGGATGTTTCGGCATGTTCGCCAGTTCAATCAATAAATTCGCGCGATCCTTATCGCTCTCGCCCATGCCGACAATGCCGCCGCAACAGACGTTAATACCGGCATCCCTGACACGCGACAAGGTATCCAGACGGTCTTGATAGGTTCGGGTGGTGATCACTTCAGAATAATAATCTTCGGACGTATCCAAATTGTGATTGTAATAATCCAGGCCGCCTTCTTTAAGCCGCGCGGTTTGCGACTCAGTCAGCATACCAAGGGTTACGCAGGTTTCCATGCCCAAGGCTTTAACGCCCTGCACCATTTCCACCACGCGCTCAATATCCCGATCTTTTGGTGAACGCCAAGCCGCGCCCATGCAAAATCTTGAAGCACCTTGATCTTTAGCCTGCTGGGCGGCTTTTAAAACTGCGTCAACCGGCATTAACGCTTCCGGTTTTAAGTCGGAATCATAACGCGCGCTTTGCGGACAATAGCCGCAATCTTCCGAACATGAGCCGGTTTTGATACTCAACAAACTGCTCACTTGCACTTCATTAGGATCAAAATGCCCACGATGCGTGACTTGCGCCTGAAAAATCAAATCATTAAAAGGCAAGGCAAAAAGCGCTTGTACTTCTTCCAACTGCCAATCATGGCGTATTGCGGGGCTTGCAGACATGCTGTTATTCTCCAGTGTCGGATTGCTTAGAGGCTTTCAATGAACACTCGTCGACCTGTTCAAAGAATTAAAGTATACAACTGGCTTGATATTATACAGAAGCACTTGCTTCCGGCCACCTGCATCTTATGCAATTCCCCCGGCCAGTCAGGACATGATATTTGCGACACCTGCTTACAACACTTACCCAGAGTGGTGTTGTGCTGTCATCAATGCGCGGAAATACTAGAAACACAATCGTCTTGGCCAATGCTTTGCGGACGCTGCCTAAGCCATCCGCCCGCTTACGACAGAACTTACGCGCCGTTTATTTATCAGGGCGCCATCCGGCATTTAATTACCACGTTGAAGTTTGGCGCTGATTATAAAAACGCGCGCTTACTCGGCCATTTATTAAGCGACTACCTGCACGACAGCGCCGACAAACCCGATTACATTATCCCGATTCCTTTACATAAATCGCGTTATAGGGAGCGTGGCTTCAATCAAGCCATAGAAATTGCCAGAATCGTGTCGAAAGAATTGCAAATCCCGTTAGATCTCGACAGCTGCATTCGCCATCGTAACACCCCGCATCAAATCGCCCTGCCCGCTAAACAGCGCCGCAAAAACATGAAAAACGCTTTTTCCTTGCACAAGCCAATCACAGCCCAACATGTTGCGATTATTGATGACGTAATGACTACCGGCACCACGGCGCATGAATTGGCCGTGGTTTTAAAAAAAGCCGGGGTTGCTCGGGTGGATGTGTGGGTTGTTGCTAGGGCTTAAGGATTAACCGTTCGGCCTGAGCCCTTCAACTTCGCTGAGGGAGCCTTGTTGCAGAGTAAAAGTTAATCCGTTCATGGTGAGCCTGTCGAACCATGAACGGATTAACTTAACGACATTGATTCAGCCTTCTACCATTTGTGAAGCCATAAAATACTGATTTATTTTCCAAGTTTAAGGTTAAAACCACCTACTTCAGTTGTAATGGTCAAGATAATTCGCCGCACAAAAAAGCGGCCTCGTTAGAGGCCGCGATGTGGATCAGATATTGTGCAGTAGCGCGTATAGCGCAGTCTGACGTCACCACGTTTTTATTATACTCACGATGCGCGTTAAAAAACCTGCGCGCTTACTTTGTAATTAAGCAGGATGTTAGAATAAGTCTCGACTTTTTAATATCCGAGAAAATTATGAAACTTCACACTCGCCTCGCCATCGCTGCTGCCTGCTTCGTCAGTTCAGTACCTGTAATCGCTTCTACAACAACCTATGATTTTTCGGGGGTGTACAACGTTGCCGGTGGCTCACAAGCCTACAATGGCAAATTCTCAATCGTTGATCCTATAGAAACTTCTATACGCCCCGCTTATGCAGCAGACGTGACATCGCCTTCATACGCATCAATCTGGTCGGGCACATCGAAGTTTTATACCGGCGGTATAGATCTGGATATTACCTTTGCAAGTGGCGCAAAGGTTACTGCATCGACTTTTGATATTGTGGTTAACAATACAACCTTTCAAGGTAATGGTGCGCCTTATCCACAGGGCTTGTCTGTGCAATTATATCCATCAACTACATCAGTCATTGCCCCGACTGTGTCTGTGTGCGATACACCCACTGGAGTTTGTGGTGAAGACGATGATCCTTTGTACGAGGATGCTACCCAAGCCGCGATAATGGCAACCACAGGTGTGTACTTTGCCTTTTATAACGCGCCAAATGAAGTAAGTGCGGGCGTGCCGGATTTGACGCTCTTTGGCCTAAACGCCGGTTTAGGGATTTTCTCAACCAATGCATTGGGACAACCAACGACAACACTAACTAGCTTTAACTCAATCTCTGCGACGGTTACCGAATCTCCGGTTCCGGTTCCTGCTGCATGGATGTTAATGGCTACCGGCGTTTTGACATTCGCCTCTCAAATACGTCGTAACAAACGCGCCTAATAAACCATCAAGCTGTCCTGCTCTCTCACTCTGCATCGCTGCCATTAAGTTAAGCCGTTCGGAGTGAGCCTTTCGGCTTCGCTCAGGAGAGCCTTGTCGGCCTAAGATTGAAAGGAAAAATCCTGGACTTAATGGTAGTGGCGCAGAGCGTGGAGACTAAAAACCACCACTCTGCAGCCTTCCTCTCGCTAAAAGCTTAACCCCTTATTCGCTTTCCAAGCCATCAACCCGCTGAAACCCTCTGGGCAAGGCCAAGCCGCGTTTGGCGCGACTGCTGGAGTAATGAGTAATATCGGCGCCTTTTAATTGGATATGGCGTTTTCCGGCAATGACTTTCAACTCGCCTGCGGCGGCGATAGCTATAATCGCCACCACTTTGTCGCTGCCGTTGCTTAAGTCGGCAGAGGGGATTTGTATCAATTTGTTACCTTTGCCTTTTGCCAAGGCGGGCAGTTCAGAGACTGGAAAAATCAACAAGCGGCCTTGTAAGGTAACTACAGCCAGCAAGTCTTCATCGCTTTTAACGGCGGCGGGCTTAAGCACTTTAGCGCCGCCCGGTAAGGTGAGCAGGGTTTTACCGGCTTTGTTTTTGCTCAGTAACTCTTTCAGCTGCACGCGGAAGCCGTAACCGGCATCACTGGCCACCACAATCCAGTCGTCGGGATTGCCGACTAACAAATTAGTGAACGATGATCCCGCAGGCGGATTAAGTCGGCCGGTGAGCGGTTCGCCTTGGGTTCTCGCCGACGGTAAGTCATGCGCCGAGGTGCTGTAAGCGCGGCCGGTGGAATCGAGCAGATACACAGGTTGCGTCGAGCGGGTTTTGACAGCTTCCAGAAAGCCATCTCCCGCCCGGTAATTTAACGAGGCCACATCAATATCATGACCTTTGGCCGCGCGTATCCAGCCTTTTTCCGACAGAATCACGGTGAGCGGCTCATTGGCTATTAATGCGGTGGTTTCCAGCGCTTGTGACGATTCTCTGGCTACTATCGGCGAGCGACGATCATCACCGAATTTTTCAGCATCGCGCTCAATTTCGGTTCTGATTAAACGATTGAGCAATCTTGGCGAGCCTAAGGTTTTTTCTAATGCCGCACGTTCTTTTTCCAGCTCGTCTTGTTCGCCCCGGATTTTCATTTCTTCCAGTTTGGCAAGATGTCTTAGCTTCAATTCCAGGATGGCTTCGGCTTGCATATCACTAATCCCAAAGCGTTCCATCAATACCGGCTTGGGATTGTCTTCGCTACGAATAATGGCGATGACTTCATCGATATTAAGATAGGCAATCAACAAGCCTTCCAAAATATGCAGGCGTGCCAGCACTTTATCCAGCCGGTACTGCAAACGCCGACGCACGGTTTCGGTACGGAAGGACAGCCATTCCACCAGGATTTCCCGCAAGTTTTTAACTTTCGGCCTGCCATCCAGGCCGATCATGTTCATGTTAACGCGGTAGCTTTTTTCCAGATCGGTGGTGGCAAACAAATGCGACATGATCTCGTCAACATCGATGCGTTTGGATTTGGGGATAATCAGCAGGCGGGTTTGATTTTCATGATCGGATTCATCACGCAAGTCTTCGATCATCGGCAGTTTTTTCGCCAGCATTTGTGCGGCGATCTGCTCCAGCAATTTGGCGCCGGAGACTTGATGAGGCAATGCAGTGATGACGATGACGCCATCTTCCTCCTCGTATTTAGCGCGCATTTTTATCGACCCGCCACCGCTTAAATACATCTTTTGGATGTCATCTGCCGAGGTAATGATTTCCGCATCGGTCGGGTAATCCGGGCCTTTGATATAGCTAAAAATGGTGTCGAACGTACAGTCGGGGTTATCTAAAAGCTCAATACAAGCCGCTGCCACTTCCCGTAAGTTGTGCGGCGGAATATCCGTCGCCATGCCGACGGCGATGCCCATGGTGCCGTTCAGCAATACATTCGGAAGCCTTGCGGGCAAGAGCACCGGCTCTTTCAGCGTGCCGTCAAAATTGTCCGACCATTCAACCGTGCCCTGCCCTAACTCGCTTAACAAAGTTTGTGCATAGGCGGTCAAGCGCGATTCGGTATAACGCATCGCGGCGAAAGATTTAGGATCGTCCGGCGAGCCCCAGTTGCCCTGGC
>JAQTQN010000126.1 GCA_028712225.1 Methylobacter sp. | reverse complement strand
TTTAATGGCGCGGTGGTAGCGATAGAGATAAAAACCGGCGGTGTGTTGGTACTTGCCAGTCGTCCCGGGTTTGATCCGAACCCTTTTGTGGTGGGCATCGGCAATGATGAATATCAGGCCTTGCAGGCCTCAGATAGTCAGCCGCTTTATAACCGGGCTCTACGCGGTTTATATCCGCCAGGCTCCACGATGAAACCATTTATTGCCTTGGCAGGCCTTGAATACAACGCCATTAGCTATGAACAGAAGCATTTTTGCCCTGGCTACTATCAACTGCCTAATGTCACGCACAAGTATCGAGACTGGAAAAAAGGCGGACACGGATCGGTCAGTATGAATGAAGCCATTACTGAATCTTGTGACGTGTATTTTTACAATCTAGCCTCGATTTTAGGGATTGATAGAATGCACCGGTTTTTACAGCAGTTTGGTTTTGGCGAGCGATCCGGTATTGACTTGATTGGCGAAAAAAGCGGATTAGTACCTTCCCAAGAATGGAAAAGGCAGCAGAAAAAACAGGCATGGTACCCAGGTGAGACCATTATTACAGGCATTGGCCAAGGCTATTTGCAAGTGTCGCCGTTGCAGTTGGCGCGTGCTACCGCTACTTTGGGCAATCATGGCGACATCGTGACGCCCTTTTTGGTTGATAAGATCGTCAGTGCCCATTCCACCTCGGCAGGTCCGGAAATTCATCAAGGATCAATGCATCTTAATGAGGACAATGTAAATAAAATCATTGCCGGGATGACCAACGTGGTGCATGGCGAACATGGCACCGCCAAACTTATAGGCAAGGGTATTCCTTATCAAATTGCCGGTAAAACCGGAACGGCACAGGTTTACAGCATCAAACAGGAAGAGACTTATAACGAAAACAACATCCCCTTTAAATTACGTGATCATGCGTTGTTTATTGCATTGGCACCGGCGGATGATCCCAAAATCGCAGTGGCCGTGGTTGCAGAACACGGCAGTCACGGTGGTTCAATGGCCGCTCCTATTGCCGCCAAGGTGATTAAGCAATTCTTAGAGGAAAGTCATGCAGACTGAAACCCGTAGCGAACAATTTCAACCGCCGTCGTTGATAGGCACGTTGCTTAGAAAGCTGCATATTGATATTCCGTTAATGATAGGGCTGATACTGATTGCCTTATTAAGTTTTGTGATTCTTTACAGCGCCAGTGGTCAAGACATGGATGTGTTGCTACGGCAGGCGGCGCGCGTGGGGCTGGCATTTGTACTAATGACTGCGTTGGCGCATGTTGATCCTTATCAATTTAAACGTTACTCCGCACTGTTGTTCGGCATCGGCATTGTGTTATTGCTGGCGGTATTAATTCTCGGACAAATAGGCAAGGGCGCACAACGCTGGCTGGATTTGGGTTTTTTTCGTTTTCAGCCATCGGAAATGATCAAAATCACCACGCCAATGATGATTGCCTGGTATTTGTCCGAGCATCCCTTACCGCCAAGAGCCAAACATCTTTTTATTGCGACGTTATTGATTTTATTGCCTACGTTGCTGATTGCTAAACAGCCTGACTTGGGTACTGCGCTGTTGGTGGCCAGTTCCGGCGCGGCCGTGCTGTTTTTTTCGGGCTTATCGTGGTGGCTGATTACTGCCATTGCAGGGACGTTGGCTGGGTTAACACCGGTGATCTGGCATTTTATGCGCGATTATCAGCGCGACCGTGTACATACTTTTTTAAACCCGGAGGCTGACCCATTGGGGCGCGGCTATCATATTATTCAATCGAAAATCGCCATCGGTTCTGGCGGGATTCACGGCAAGGGTTGGTTAGGCAGTACCCAGTCCAAGCTGGATTTTTTACCGGAAAGCTCAACCGATTTTATTTTTGCCGTATTTGCTGAAGAATTCGGCTTATTTGGTTGTGTGGGTTTGTTGTCGCTCTATCTGCTTATTATCGCCCGTTGTCTATATATAGCATCGCAAACCAAAGACACCTACAGTCGGCTTCTGGCAAGCAGCCTGGCTTTTACCTTCTTTGTCTATGTGTTTGTCAATATCGGCATGGTTATCGGCGTGTTGCCTGTTGTTGGTGTCCCGCTGCCGCTGATCAGTTACGGCGGAACTTCTGTTGTTACGCTACTGGCCGGTTTTGGCATATTGATGTCGATACACACTCATAAAAAATACTTGATACAACCATGAAAATTACACCTCACTTAAGGCGTGTCTTAATTGGAAGTGCCTGCTTAGCCCTGGTTGCCTGCACCGGTAAAAGTGTTAAAGATGATGAAATTGAGCAGTCGTTTATTGAACAAATGGTCAGTAAACATCAATTCGATCAATCCGAACTTGAAGATTTGTTTGCTACAGTGGCAATCAAGGAAGATATTCTCGCCCGCATTGCCAAACCTTCCGAAGGTATGCCTTGGTATAAATACCGGCGCATTTTTCTTACCGAAGAGCGGATTAATGCCGGTGTTAAATTTTGGCAGGATAACGCGCAAACGTTGGCTGAGGTTGAAAAAGTCTATGGCGTACCTGCGCCGATTATCGTTGCCATTATTGGCGTAGAAACCTCTTATGGCAAAAACACCGGTAAGCACCGTGTGATTGATGCCCTGTCTACACTGGCATTTGCTTATCCACCACGAGCTAAGTTTTTTCAAAGCGAGCTTGAGCACTATTTGCTGTTTTGTCGCGATCAACATTTTAATCCGCTGGAGCCGTTAGGTTCCTATGCCGGAGCCATGGGCTTGCCGCAGTTTATGCCCAGTAGTTTTAGAAGCTTTGCCGTGGATTTTGATCAAGATGGGCAAAGCGACATATGGCATAACAACGCTGATGTAATCGCCAGCGTTGCGAATTATTTTGCCAAGCATGAATGGCATACCGGCCAAGCTATTGCGTTTCCGGTTACCGCCGAGGGGGAAGCTTCCGCTCCTGCTAACGCCCCTCGCCTACGTCCTGTAGACGAAAAATACAAAACTGTTCTTAAAAGTGGCCTTAAGCCCGACTTAAGACTTGTCGAGCTAGAATCACTCAACTTAAAAACAGAGAGGTCTGTACCTTTAGACACTAAAGTAAAACTGCTTAGCTTTGAACAAGCAACTGGCGAGGAACTTTGGGCGGCGATGGATAATTTTTATGTCATTACCCGCTACAACCACAGCCCCTTATATGCCATGGCCGTTTATCAGTTAAGTGAAGCTATCTTAAAGACCAAAGGACCGTTTCCATGAAAAAATTAATATTAACGACGACAATTGTTCTGTTGAGCGCCTGCTCTACGGAACCATTAAAAACCAGCAACACATCAAATTACACAGATCTATCGGCATCAGCCGAACATAAGCTAAGACAACATTCAATATTACATCTCGGCAAAGCCGATGGAAATGCCGAACAAGACGATTTAAATTCTAAGTTCTCCCGCTACATCACAAAGGGTACTGCTTCTTGGTACGGCCCCCAGTTCCACGGTAAAAAAACAGCTTCCGGCGAAATTTACGATATGTATGCCATGACCGCTGCACATAACTCTCTGCCGATTTCTTCTTACGCTAAAGTTACTAATTTAAAAAACAAACGCAGTGTTATCGTTCGCATCAATGATCGCGGTCCGTTCCATGGCGATCGAGTAATGGATTTGTCTTACTCAGCCGCGAAAAAACTGGGTATTGATCAAGCCGGTACAGGTGCCGTAGAAATCAAGGCCATAGCGCCGAAACAAGCACTGGCTCAAATGCAAGAATCTGCAGCCAAGCAAGATAAAAGCGTATATCTGCAAGTCGGCTCATTTGGTAACAAGACAAAGGCTTTGAAACTGCAACATAAAATTGTTGCTAGCAACCTACCGGAAGCTAAGATTCTGTCAGCCAAACGTAAAGGGGCTACAGTTTATAAAGTACAAATGGGACCAATTAATTCACCAGAGAGTGTTGCTTCTCTAAATCAGCAACTAGCTAAGATTGGCGTTACCGGTACTCAATTCGTCACCGAAACCAGTCAAAACTAAAAAACTGCGTGGTACAATGAAGGCCTGTATTATCTAGGCTCTCAAAGTAATGACATCCTCATCGCGCACTTTTAAATTTACTATATTCCTGCTGTTCAGTTTAGTTTTGACAAGCGTCCAGCTTCGCGCTGACGATGCAGATATTCTGACACCTACCCCGCCCACTGTCGCAGCCGGCAGTTATATTCTGCAAGACTTCCGTAGCGGTAAAATCCTGGCAGAAAATAACGCTGACGTAAAACTAGCTCCCGCCAGCCTTACCAAAATCATGACCGTGTTTGTGGTGTTTACTGAAATCCGCAACGGCCATTTACATCTCGACGATACCGCGACGATCAGCCAAAAAGCCTGGTCTACCGGTGGATCTAAGATGTTTGTCAAAGTAGACGATAAAGTCAAAATTGAAGACCTGCTTAAAGGTGTCATTATCCAGTCCGGCAATGATGCCAGTGTGGCATTGGCCGAGCATGTGGCGGGTGATGAAAGCACGTTTGCTGAAATGATGAATCAATATGCCCAGCGCTTAGGGATGCTGAACACTCATTTCGTTGATAGTAACGGCCTGCCTGCTGAAAATCATTACACCACTGCGCGTGACTTGGCGACGCTTACGTCAGCACTTATTAAAGAATTTCCCGAATACTATCGATGGTTTTCCCAGCAAGAATTTACCTACAACAACATTACCCAGCACAACCGTAATACCCTGCTTTCCCGGGACGGTTCGGTAGACGGCGTTAAAACCGGCTTTACCGATGATGCCGGTTATTGCTTGGTCGCCTCGGCGTTACGCGACGACATGCGCTTGATTTCTGTGGTCATGAACACCAAAAGTGCCGCCGCCAGAGCCGCTGAAAACCAGAACTTGCTCAATTATGGTTTCCGCTTTTTTGAATCGCATAAACTTTTTCAAGGTAAAACGGCATTAGCAGAGCCTAGAATTTGGAAAGGCGACGAAAAAAATGCGGCGTTGGGATTAGCGGAAGATCTTTATGTAACTATTCCCCGTCGTCAGTTTGAAGGCGTGAAATCTGAAATTGTCGTCGATACTAAAATCATGGCGCCTATTCAGGAAGGTGCAAAGTTAGGTTCGGTTAAAGTGACTTTGCAAGGTGAAGTGCTTGCTGACAAAGACCTCATTGCCCTGACTACCGTTCCGCAAGGCGGCATATTCAGACGTGCTTACGATAGCGTTGCCATGCTGCTGGGAAAATCGGATGCAAAATAAAAGGGTCTATCTGAATGGCCAAACGCTGCCGTTATCCGATGCGAAAATATCGGTAATGGATCGCGGTTTTTTGTTTGCAGATAGTATTTACGAAGTGATACCGGCTTATAACGGTAAATTATTTCGATTTGAAGAACACATGACCAGACTGCAAAACAGTCTGTCCGCCATTCACTTGCCAAATCCGCATTCAGCTCAGCAATGGCTAGACATTTTGACGGCATTGCTGGAGCCGGGTTTTGATCAAACTATATACCTGCAAATCAGCCGGGGTGTTGCGGAAAAACGTGACCACGCTTTTCCCAGGCAAGTTGTACCGACAGTATTTGCCATGTCGGGGTCCATTGAGCCTTTTACCCCATTAAGTTCAGGCGTAAAAGCCATTAGCGTCGATGATATTCGGTGGCAGTTTTGCTATATCAAATCCACAAATTTACTGGCCAATATTCTGCTTAGACAGCAAGCTTTTGAAAAAGGCAGTGCCGAAGCCATTATGATTAGAGACGGCTATCTCACTGAAGGTGCGGCCAGTAATGTCTTTGCTGTGATTGATGGCGTGTTGCTTACACCACCTAAAAGTGACGGCATCTTGGCGGGGGTGACTCGCGATGTTATTTTGGAGCTGGCGCAAAGCAATAATATTCCTTACGGGGAAGATATTATTTCTTTGGACGCCCTGCTCACCGCCAGCGAAATTTGGCTGGCTAGTTCCACGCGTGAGATCGTGCCGGTGATTGACTTGGATGGACGGGAAATTTCCGAAGGCCAGCCTGGGCCGCTTTGGCACACCATGAATCAATTATTTCAAGCTTACAAAAAGTCTTACTCATGAGCGAAGAAACCTTACTAGAATTTCCCTGTCAGTTTCCCATTAAGGCAATGGGCAAAAACGATGTTGAACTTGACTTACTGATTGTGGAAATTATCCTTCGTCACGTGCCCGAGATTAAGGAAGGTGCGGTCACTACGCGCCCAAGTAAAGGCGGCAATTACACGGCAGTTACCGTGACTATTGAAGCGACCAGCAAGCAACAACTTGATGCCATTTATCAAGACCTCACCGACCACCCGCTAGTGCTGATGGCTTTGTAGCCGTTGCCTATGTCGCCGATCATCCGTCAACTGGATAGGCAAGATTACCAAACCACTTGGCAAGCCATGCAGCAGTTCACCCTGACGCGCGACAGAGATACTGCTGATGAAATTTGGGTTACCGAGCATCCGCCGGTTTACACGTTAGGTCTCAACGGCAAGCCGGAGCATCTCTTCAATACCGGTGCCATTCCGGTGATAAATTCCGATCGTGGCGGACAAGTCACTTACCACGGCCCCGGCCAAATCATTGTTTACACCTTGCTGGACATCAAACGCCTGAATTTGAACATTCGCCAACTGGTGACGGTCTTGGAACAAGCTATGATCGTTACCCTCGCTGAGTTTGGTATCACCGCCAATGCCAGAGCTGATGCCCCCGGCGTTTATGTAGATGAAAAAAAAATCGGCTCCATCGGTTTACGCATTAAAAAAAACTGTAGCTATCATGGCTTGAGTCTTAATAATCAGATGGATTTACAGCCATTTAACAACATTAACCCCTGCGGCTATCCTGGCTTACAAGTGACTCAATTGGCCGAGCTTGGGGTGAATTTAAGCAATACGGAACTCGCCAAATACCTTGTTCACGCAATTTCTACGGCACTAACAAAATGACTATTAAAGCGCCTTCCCGCTCTACGCCCGACTCGCATCAACGTAATGCTGAAAAACTGGCGCGCATTCCCATTAAAGTGGAAACGCCTGAAACCGTGCTACGCAAGCCGGACTGGATACGCATAAAAATAACAGCCAGTGATGAAGTAACCCGCATTAAACAAATGCTGCGCGAGAAGAAACTGCATACCGTTTGCGAAGAAGCCGCCTGCCCAAACCTTAGCGAATGTTTCCAGCACGGCACGGCAACTTTCATGATCATGGGCGATTTATGCACCCGGCGCTGCCCATTTTGCGATGTTGCGCATGGCAAACCGTTACCGCTGGATAAAAACGAACCCAAACATCTGGCCGACGCCATCCAGGCACTGGCATTAAAGTACGTGGTCATTACTTCGGTCGATCGGGATGATTTGCGTGATGGTGGGGCAGGGCATTTTGCCGATTGCATTCACGCTATTCGGCAACAATCGCCTGGCACCAAGATTGAGATTCTGGTGCCGGATTTTCGCGGGCGTATCGAAAAAGCCGTTGCAATATTGGCCGCACAACCTTGCGATGTGCTCAACCATAACCTGGAAACTGTGCCCAGATTGTATAAACAAGTTCGCCCCGGCGCTGATTACCAAGGTTCTCTGGATTTGTTACGGCAATACCACCAAGCCCATCCCGACACCCCTACTAAATCCGGGTTAATGCTTGGGGTCGGCGAAGAGCACGACGAAGTGCTGCAAGTTATGCAGGATTTATTGGATCACGGCTGCTCAATGCTAACGGTGGGACAATATTTGCAGCCGAGCAAAGATCACCTCCCCGTAAAAAGCTACATTACCCCTGAGCAATTTGATGAGTATGGGCGCATTGCTAAAGCGATGGGCTTTAAGCAAGTCGCCAGCGGCCCGATGGTCAGATCGTCATATCACGCAGACCTTCAGGCCAAGTCGGTCATTTAAAGCTTAGATTCAACCCACGCCTGTAATTGCGCAACCACCCACTCGCCATCGTCTAGCGGTAAATCATGTCCTGCCCACGGATGGCGACGAATTGGCAGCTGCCACTTTTGCTGGATCGCTTCCGAGCATGCGGCGGCGACTAAACGATCTGTTTGGCTATTTAATAATAAAACTGGGGCTTGTGGTTTTATATCGCCAGGCCGGTAGCGGGCGGCGGCAATGATTTGGCGTAAGCGGTTACCGGCACTGATCGGTCGCAATTCATCCAGCGCAGCCCACGCTTGGGCGATGGCCTGGTCATGATCGCGGCGATTGCTGATTAATTGCACAATCGCCAACTCGCGTTGAA
>JAQTQN010000125.1:1719-8293 GCA_028712225.1 Methylobacter sp. | reverse complement strand
TTCTATATGAATTCATCTAAACTTTAAAACGATGCATTATAAAAGACTCAACAGGAATCAATATGGCTTTTCGAACACTTGTGGGATTGTTGGCAACCCTTGCAATCAGTTTAAACACCTGGGCTGCAAATCTACAAATCAACCCCTCCCACCCCGATCAATATACTGTCGTTAAAGGCGATACCCTTTGGGATATATCCGGTAAATTCCTGACTCATCCTTGGCAATGGCCGGAGTTATGGCAGCAAAACAGCCAGATTCAAAACCCAAACCTTATTTATCCTGGAGATACTATTTATTTTTCTATGGTAAACGGCAAGCCGCAACTTAGCTTATCCCGTAACGAACAACCCACGTCAGCATTAGACAATTCCCCCTGCATATTACGAGAAGAAGATTATAAAAACGGCCGCAAGGATTTTGCTGTGTCAGCAGACGGTAAAGTCTTACCTTGCATCCGTGAAACCACTATCAAAGAAGCTATAAAACTGATCCCCAGTAATACTATTGCGCAATTTTTAAGCTCACCTAGAGTAGTCAGCCAAAATGAACTAAACGCAGCTCCTTATGTACTTGATTTTGCAGGAGAACACTTAATTGCCGGTAACGGCGACAGGCTATATGTACGTTCAATTAATGACCCACAGAGTTTGTCATATACCATTTATCGGGCAGGTGAAGCTTACAAAAGCCCAGAAACCGGTGAAATTTTAGGCTATGAGGCCACTTATATCGCCGATACATCATTGCAACAAGCTGGTGATCCGGCAACCTTAATCATTACTAAATCAGCGAGCGAAGTACGCATTGGCGATAGAGCAATGCCGAACAGCGAAAACGAAGTCACGCTCAATTATTTTCCACGTCCGCCTGAAAACAGCCTACAAGGCAATATCATTAGCGTACTCGGTGGTGTCTCGCAAATCGGCCTGCATAACGTGGTTGTCATTGACAAAGGCAGTCAGGATGGTTTGTTAGTCGGCCATGAACTTGATATTTATCAACGCGGCAACAGCATTCGCGATCCCTATAGTGCCACCCAAAACGAGAACGTCAAACTGCCTGATGAAATTGCAGGCACGCTTATGGTATTCCGACCTTTTGAACGCGTCAGTTATGCCCTAGTGATGAAAGCGACTCGTGCCATTCACGTGCTAGATAAAGTACAAACCCCCTGAATACCGTTAACCCAAACACCCAACTAGACCTGCGCTACTGGCTTGCGCTATTACGTATCCCAGGTCTAGGTTGCAGGACATTCCTTAAATTACTGGAAAGACTTCCGCCTGAACAATTATTTACAGAATCAAAAACTGCGCTGTTAGCCTTGGGATTAAAAAATGATATTGCCCAGGCTATCAAAGCCCCGGACTGGTCGACGATCGACTATGACCTAGAGTGGTTGGCACAACCCAACAATAATGCCATCACCATAAATGAGCCTCTCTATCCTGCCCAACTGAAAGAAATTGCCGATCCTCCGCCTATTTTATTTGTTCGCGGCAATACTGAGCTTTTATCACGTCCTCAACTTGCCATCGTTGGCAGTCGCAATCCTTCATCCTCAGGCATCGATATTGCCTTTACTTTTGCTCAGGATTTAAGCAGACATGGCTTTGTCATTACCAGCGGCCTGGCCTTAGGTATTGATGCCGCCAGCCATCAAGGCGCTCTCCGTGTACAAGGGCACACTATCGCAGTCGCCGGAACCGGACTCGATCGGGTATATCCCGCCAGACATAAAGACTTGGCCACTGAAATTGTCAATACTGGCGCAATGATCTCGGAGTTTCCGCCCGGCACCACCGCCAAAGCCAATCATTTTCCAAGGCGCAATCGCATTATCAGCGGATTATGTCAGGGCTTACTGGTTGTTGAAGCTGCCAAACAAAGCGGCTCATTGATTACTGCTCGCATGGCGCTGGAACAAAACCGCGAAGTATTCGCTATCCCAGGCTCAATTCATAACCCATTGGCGCGTGGTTGCAACGCATTAATCCGTGAAGGGGCAAAACTCGTCGAAACCACTCAAGATATTCTCGAGGAATTAAGTCAATACTATCAACAAGATGAACAAGCACCTACAGCAACAATGCAATCAACGCTTGACCTCGAGCAACAAACATTATTGAATCTAATCATGTTTAGCCCAACTTCCATCGACCATTTAGTTGAAAATGCAGGCCAATCCGTTGAAATCATCGCATCTATGTGCCTGATTCTTGAATTACAAGGTTATATAGAAGCAACTGCCGGCGGTTGCTATATCCGAATTAAATAAACAGTAAATGACCTATGAAAGAAAATATATTTGATGTCCTTATGTACCTGTTCGAAAACTACATGGAAGACGAAATAGAAATCCTGCCAGATAGCGATTTGGTCAAAACTGAACTTTTGGAAGCAGGCTTCGAACAACCCGAGGTTAATAAAGCTTTCGACTGGCTTGAATCGCTGAGTCTTCAGAATGCGATACACCCCAGCGTAACACCGACGTTTCGTATTTTTTGCCCGGAAGAAAAACTCAAACTCAATCTTGAAGCCATCAACTTCATCATGTTCCTTGAGCACAAAGGCATACTTAATCCTACCAACCGCGAGATTGTCATTGATCGCGCCATGGCGTTGGAAGGCGAAGAAATATCGATGGAAAAACTAAAATGGATTGTGTTGATGATATTGTTAAGTCAGCCTGATGAGGAAATGGCCTTCTCCAGGATGGAAGACATCGTTTATGACCTTGTTCCTACCTATCTGAATTAAACGATCATCACCCCACAACACATATAAATGAGTAAAAATCTTGTCATTGTAGAATCGCCTGCAAAAGCCAAAACTATCGAGAAATATCTAGGTAAAGACTTTCACGTTCTTGCTTCTTACGGACATGTTCGTGACCTTATTCCAAAAGAAGGCGCGGTGGATCCTAATAATGACTTTGCGATGAAATATGAAGTCATTGACCGCAACCAGCGCCATGTCCAAGCCATCAGCAAAGCCCTAAAAGAAGCCGACACTTTATATCTGGCAACTGACCCGGATAGAGAAGGGGAAGCCATTTCCTGGCATTTGTATGAACTGCTTAAAGAAAAAAAGTTACTCAAAAACAAGCCTGTACACCGGGTCGTGTTTCATGAAATCACCAAAAAAGCGGTTACCGATGCTATTGCTCATCCAGAAGAATTAGCCATTAACTTAATCAATGCGCAACAAGCCAGGCGCGCGTTGGATTATTTAGTCGGTTTTAACCTGTCGCCGTTATTATGGAAAAAAATCCGCCGCGGCTTGTCCGCAGGCCGTGTGCAAAGCCCCGCCCTGCGCATGATCGTCGAGCGCGAATTAGAGATTGAAGCGTTCAAAACCCGCGAATATTGGACTGTCGATGCCGCACTGACCGCTCACGAACAAAACTTCAAAGCCAAACTGACCCAGTTCGCCGGTGAAAAAATCAGTCAATTCAGCATTACCGACCAAGAGCTGGCTGAAAAAACCAAACAAACCCTGCTTGATGCCGCCGACGGCCAGCTGCTGGTCGACAAACTCGAAAAGAAACAACAAAAGCGTCAACCTGCCGCACCTTTCATTACCTCGACGTTGCAACAAGAAGCCTCGCGCAAATTGGGTTTTACAACCAAACGCACCATGATGGTCGCCCAGCAGCTTTATGAAGGGATCGACATCGGCGGCGAAACGGCTGGTTTGATTACCTATATGCGTACCGACTCGGTCAACTTGTCGGTTGAAGCTGTCGATGACATCCGCGCGTTGGTTGCGGAAATCTACGGCCCTGAAAACGTCCCGAAAGAGCCACGGGTGTTTAAAACCAAATCCAAAAACGCCCAAGAAGCCCACGAAGCGATACGCCCGACTTCTGCGCGTTATTTACCCAGCAACCTTAAAAATTATCTGAGCGCCGAACAGTTCAAACTTTACGAATTGATCTGGAAGCGCACCATGGCCTGCCAGATGATTCACGCCACGCTCAACTTGGTTGGCGTTGATTTAAGCTGCGACAACGGCCGACATGTATTCAGAGCAACCGGATCAACCATTGCAATACCCGGTTTTATGGCTGTTTACCTGGAAGGTAAAGACGACACCAAAGAAAGCGATGACAAAGAAAGCTTCCTGCCGCCCTTGGAAGAAGGCCGCCCGGTTACCTTAAACGACATCAATGCCATACAACACTTTACCGAACCGCCGCCGCGATATGGCGAAGCCAGTTTGGTAAAATCATTAGAAGAACACGGCATCGGCCGACCTTCGACCTACGCATCGATTATTTCGACCCTGCAAAATCGCGATTACGTTACCCTGGATAGCAAGCGTTTCTATCCCACCGATGTCGGCAGAATCGTCAACAAATTCCTGACCGAGCATTTCACCAAATACGTCGACTACGATTTTACCGCGAATCTTGAAGATGAGCTGGATGCGGTATCGCGTGGTGAAAAAGACTGGATTCCATTGATGCACGAATTCTGGAAACCTTTCACCACACTGATCCATGAAAAAGAAGAAAGCGTGCAGCGTAAAGATGTCACGCAAGAAGCCATCGACGAAAAATGCCCTGAATGCGCCAGTCCGCTCTCTATTCGCCTGGGCAAAAACGGCCGTTTTATCGGCTGCACCAACTACCCGACGTGTTCCTACACCCGCAATCTCAACGATGACGGCGCTGCCAGCAATGAGCCTGAAGTCGTGGAAGGCCGCGTCTGTCCCAAATGCGAATCCCCGCTGGTGCTAAAAACCGGCCGCTACGGCAAATTTATCGGTTGCAGCAACTACCCAAAATGTCGGCACATCGAACCCATCGAAAAACCTGCAGATACCGGCGTTGAATGCCCGCAATGCAAAAAAGGCACCATCCTCAAACGCAAATCCCGCAACGGCAAAATATTCTATTCCTGCTCCGAATACCCCAAGTGCGACTATGCGCTATGGAATGCGCCGGTAAAAGAAAGCTGTCCGGAATGCAACTGGCCGATACTGACTGTCAAAGAAACCAAACGCCACGGTGTAGAGAAAGTCTGTCCACAAAAAGACTGCAAATACGCGACGCCTTATGAAGGTGATCCGGCGGATGTGCAGGGGCCTAAGGATGTGGTTGGGTAAGAAACCACTAAAAACTCATTTTTAGCTATACCGATATTCTTTTGATTTCGCGGCGTTTATTAAATTAGTTTGGGGAAGGGATAAGTGGAAAAGTCATGGAAAGAAGCCATAAAGAAAGTGCTTGCGGAATCTGATATTCCTCTGCATTACACTGAAATATCCGAACAAATATTATCTCGTGGTTACTATGAAACTGACGGAGCTACTCCTGCTGCTACAGTAAGAGCACAAGTAACGTCGTCAATAAAACATGATGGAGATAAGTCGCCATTCATTCGCGTTGGCAAAGGCTTATTTGGACTCAAGAACCCATCCTCAGAGACAATTATTCCACTGTCAACGCTACAACCTTCCTTCAGCCAGAATAAACCAGAAGATCTTGCTGAGTTTGAGGTCGCAGCTTCCGACTCCATCATCCATTCTTTCGGAATGTATTGGCAGCGCGACCTTGTTGTCTGGCGCAACGATCTCAAAATGTTTGGCAAACAACAGGCTCTATCAAAGCCAGTAGATTTCGGTAAGCAAAAAGGCATTTATATTCTTTATGACCATCACACGGTAGTTTACGTTGGTCGAAGTATCGACCGTCCATTGGGCAAACGCCTTTTCGAACACACCGTTGATCGCCTTGGTAGTCGCTGGAATCGATTTTCGTGGTTTGGCTTGCTTGATGTTACTCAAGAGGGAAGCCTTCGAGAAACTAGCTTTAACACCTCCCTTGCAAGTCTTGTTGCCACTCTTGAAGCTTTGCTTATTGAAGCACTCGAACCGCCTCAAAATAGAAAACGTGGCGATGATTTTTCTGCCATTGAATACATACAAGACATTGATCCTGAACTAAAAGAAAGAGAAATTCAAAGTACTCTTAGATCAATTGAGCAAAAAATGCGTGGTGGTTCCTGATCCCCCTTTTTTACACATTGCACAGCCACAGGCAAGAATCCATGTCTGACCCCACCTTCAAAATAACCACCGCCGTCCGCCACATCAAAGCTGGCGAGGTGATTGCGTACCCTACCGAAGCAGTTTACGGTTTGGGCTGCGACCCGCTCAACGAATATACCGTGCTGAAACTGCTAGAAATAAAACAGCGGCCAATTGAAAAAGGGCTGATTCTTATCGCTTCGTCACTGGAACAGCTGCACCCTTATTTGGTTCTGGGCCCAACCATTATCGAGCGCGTCAGCGCCACTTGGCCCGGCCCGGTCACCTGGGTGATTCCGGCACAGCCGTGGGTACCAAGGTGGCTGACGGGGGATCATGACTCTCTGGCGGTACGTGTCACCGCACATCCAATAGCAGCGGCTTTATGCAAGCGCTTCGACGGCCCGTTGGTATCAACCAGCGCCAATCAAACAACACGACCGGCGATTAGATCAGCAAGAAAATTGCTCAAATCCTTTGCAGGCAGCGGTATTTATATCGTGCATGGCGAAGTGGGTGGTTTACAGCGGGAAAC
>JAQTQN010000125.1:0-1619 GCA_028712225.1 Methylobacter sp. | reverse complement strand
GATGATTACCGCCCAAATAAGCATTCTGACCAGTCCGCCTATAGCGGCAAAAACCAGCATGAAAAAAATGCGCTTCCAAGTACTTAATTGCGTTAAGTTAAAGTTAATTTGCTCTTCCATACTCACATTAACCCCGGTTCATAATGTCACGTAAATCGAGCGCGGCTGCATTAGCACGAGCGATATGGTTAGCTAGGGTCAAAGAATAGTTAGCAAACAAGCCGTAACCACTGCCGTCCAATACCATCGGACTCAACGTTGGATTCAAAGCACTTTCCAATTCCCTGATCATAATGTCGACGGTACGCATCGCGCGTTTATCATTCAAAATGTCGGCAAAGTCATGTTTTATGGCTCTTAAAATATGTAGCAATGCCCAACTGGCGCCACGTGCTTCATAAAATATGTCGTCTATCTCTAACCAAGTAATTTTAACGCCCGTTGAGCCTTTTTGATCCGCTGCTTGTTTTTCAAGTTCGGTAAGACCTGGACCGTAGTTACCGGCGGCGCTGCTGGCACTTAAGCGCGTTGACAAATCGCCTAACCGTTTAATAACAACCTCGGTGTATTGCCACAGGTTGTCGGCGCGGGCATAAAACTGCGCTTTTTTGACCGGACCACCAAATTTTTGCAGACGTTCCATGTATTTATGCAGGGACTCAACACCTTTCTCATATTCGGCTTCGGTTGATGGCAACGCCCAAGAATTGTGTTCATAGTAAAAATAAGGCTCGGCAGTTGCTAAATCAGCATCTTGTTCTGATTGCGACTGATCTCTAGCGAAGTGGTTTCTTAAGGCTGTGGTTGCATCGCGAAGCATAACTAACGCGCCAAATTCCCAGTTGGAAATGTTGTCCAGCAACAATCCAGGAGGAGCAACGTCATTGGTGATGTAGCCTCCGCTTTTATGTAGCAACACTTCCGCAATATGCGCCAAGGTATTGGTGTAGGTATATCCCAGCGGTATATTTTCTGTGCTGTGAGTTTCTTCAGCGCGCTTCAGGGCTTCATCCTGAATATTAAATTGACCGGGCTCAGCGCCCCACCAGGTGCCCAATATCCCCAAAACAATAGCTACGATGAGAAGAAAAACACCAAATCCCCAGAGAATGCCTTTGGATTTTATATCGTTAAGTTGTTCACTTGCCGCCATTACCGGAGTCCTGTAAAGAAATTTGTCTATGTAAAAACAGAGGGATTTTTGATCTTAAAAGTGGCGCCATGGTAGCATGGTTTTTGTCGTTTTTGCTTATGACACAAAACGCTACACAGGTTTTTTTTGGGCTCGGGGATGAGCTTTATCATAGACATCAGCAAGATGCTGAAAGTCTAAATGGGTATAGATTTGCGTGGTGCTAATGTTGCTGTGTCCCAGTAGATCTTGCACCGCTCTTAAATCTTGGCTGGACTCAAGCAAATGACTGGCAAAAGAATGTCTAAGCATATGCGGATAAACATGTTCGTCCAGGCCTTTTTTCTTACACCACGACGTCAATCTAGCTTCGACACTGCGCTGACTTAAACGAGTGCCACGATTGGACGTAAATACTGCAGATTCGCTGGCCGACGCCGTGTTGCCGCGCACTGCTAACCACTTTTGCAAAGCACCAATCGCCTTG
>JAQTQN010000124.1 GCA_028712225.1 Methylobacter sp. | reverse complement strand
AATTTGGAAAAATAATTCTGGAACATCATCACGGTATTGCCGAATACACCTCGTGAGCACAGAACATGATCGCCAGCCTTTAACAAGCCCATACCCACAGCCATAATCGCGGCCATGCCTGAAGCAAAAGCCAAGCAGCGTTCGCCTTTTTCCATTAATGCCAGCCGTTCTTGAAAGGCATTAACAGTAGGATTGGTAAAACGTGAATAGATGTTGCCTGGCTCTTGCCCGGTAAATCTCAGCCAAGCTTCTTCCGCACTGTCGAATACATAACTGGATGTCGCAAAAATAGGCAGGCTGTGTTCATCTTCCTGGGTACGGCGGTGCCCTGCCCTGATTGCCTGAGTTTCCAGAGAATAATCTTGCCAGTTAATGTCTTTCATCGGTTACGCGTGTTTTAGATAAATATCGTGAAAAGTGGTCGTTAGGCACAGTTTTGCATTTCGATTATAAAGTTTTCAGAATTGCGCTCAGTTTGGGCGCTGTCATTACGCAAGGCTTCGGTGCGCGCCAAGTAAGCATCGTCAATGTCACCTGTGACATATTGATTGCTAAAGCATGAGGTATCGAAATGCTTAATATCCGGATTACCTTTGCATACTGCTGCTATCAAATCACCCAAGTCTTGGTAAATGATATGGTCAGCTCCAATTTCCTCGCAGACTTCCTGCTCGGTACGGTCATGAGCAATCAACTCGTGAGCGGCAGGCATATCTATACCGTAAACATTGGGATAACGCACTGGCGGCGCTGCAGAAGCAAAGTACACTTTTTTAGCACCTGCATCTCTGGCCATTTGGATGATTTGCGCGGACGTGGTACCGCGGACGATTGAGTCGTCAACCAGCAAAACATTTTTGCCTTCAAATTCTAAACTGATGGCATTTAACTTTTGCCGAACTGATTTTTCGCGCATTTGCTGGCCGGGCATTATAAAGGTGCGACCTATATAGCGATTCTTTATAAAGCCTTCGCGATATTTAACACCCAACTTGTTAGCTAATTGCAATGCAGAAGTTCGACTGGTATCAGGAATAGGAATTACCACGTCTATGTCATGATCCGGCCATTCTCTGAGTATTTTGTCAGCCAGTTTTTCGCCCATCCGCAGCCGCGCTTTGTAAACCGATATACGGTCAATGATGGAGTCAGGACGAGCAAAATATACATATTCGAAAATACATGGACTGTGATCGATATGCTCGGCGCATTGGCGGGTATGTAATTGACCGGACTGCTCGACGAAAACCGCCTCGCCCGGCTGAATATCGCGCACCAAGTTGAATCCCAGTACATCCAGTGCCACACTTTCAGAAGCCATCATGATCTCAGACCCTTCCTTAGAATTTCTGGTACCAAACACAATGGGTCTAATGCCGTGCGGATCTCTAAAGCCCAGGATGCCGAATCCAGCGATCATAATAACTACAGCATAAGCACCGCGACAACGACGATGGACTCCTGCGACTGCTTGAAAAACGTCATCGACACTCAACTGTAATTTACCCAAACTTTGCAATTCGTGCGCAAAGACATTCAACAACACTTCTGAATCAGAATCGGTGTTGATATGGCGCTGGTCTTCAACAAACAAGGCTTTTTTGAGTTCTTCGGTATTGGTCAGATTGCCATTGTGGGCAAGCGTCAAACCAAACGGAGAATTGACATAAAACGGTTGAGCTTCAGCTGAACTGGTACAGCCTGCGGTGGGATAACGCACATGAGCAATACCCATATTGCCGCGCAATTTCAGCATTTGCGCATTAGTAAAGACATCGCGGGCCAAGCCGTTTTCCTTACGCAGATGCAAACGACTGCCTTCGCAAGTCACAATACCGGCAGCATCTTGCCCACGGTGTTGTAAAACGGTCAATGCATCAAAAAGGTCTTGATTAACAGCTTGATGTGAAACGATTGCAGCAATACCACACATTACAATTACCTGACCCTGAAAGAATAGTTAATGATACTTTACGTATTCGGCAATGCCTGACGGCACATGATCTCGCAAACCAACAGCGAGCAATTGAAAAGGCGACAGCAGTTTTGATTCTTGCCACCAGGAATCTTTAGGTAACGCGGTTGTCCCAGCCAACATTACCAATACAGTAATTAAAATCACGCTACGGACACAACTCATAATCATGCCGCCAAGGCGGGAAAAAAAGCCGACACGATGACCACTTCCGAATGTCCCGAGCAAAAAACCTATCATTGCCGCCACGACTAAAGTGATCATCAATAAAGCAATAAACGCACCTGCAGATTTCACTGCAGGATTATCTCCAGAAATCATCGGCATAAATCTGACAAAGTCTTTATCAAAATTCAGACTCACCGACAAGGCAATCAGCCAAGTGAATATCGCAAAAGACTCTGCGCTAAAGCCTCGCCATATACCGACTATCACGCCAATAATAACTATTCCTAAAATAACAAAATCTATCCAAATCATTCTGTTACCAGACTAAGTCAAACAAGATAACGGTAACTTAGCGTTATTCGGAAACCAAAATAGAACTAATATTTTGTTTATCCAATTTTGCTTTCATTGCTGCGGCTTTTTTAGCATCCAGTTCCGGTCCAACACGGAGTCGATACGTTGTACCTTTGGTTGTCTGCACGGCATCAAGCGACGCAGGCAAACCTTGAGCTCTCAACCCCTCCCAAAGTGATGTGGCGTTTTCTTTTTTGCTAAAACTGCCTACTTGTATATACCAACGGACTGGTGCGGCTGGCTTTGCAACTACTTCAGGTTTCTTGGCTTCACTTACTGCGGCGGCTATAGCTTTTGCTTGGTTGGATTGTGCTGGCGCTTCTTTTGCAACCGGGGCAGTGTCAGTTTTTTTAACGGGAACGGCAGTTTTTGTTTCAGCAGCTATATCTTGTTGCAACTTAGCAGACTGCACCTTTTTCAATAGTTCTTGTTCTGCGGCATTGGGGGTAGTTTTGGCTTTGGGAGCTTTTTTCACAGCCTGTTCTTGAGACAATCCGGTTGCAGGAACAGCTAATTTACCTGGTGTGGCGGATTTTGGACGCTCGGTTTTTGGCTCATCGACAATCGCCTCGGCACCTTCGTCAGAATAACCGGGTGTTTCTGCATACAAAGCGTCTTCGGCGTTTGCTGGTTTTACCTGACTGTCATCAATTTCATCACTAAGTACGGCATTATCCTCAGCACTGGCAGGCGATTCAGGGCTAGCCAACACTTGTTCGGCGCTATTTGGTACTTTAGCCGCCGTATCCCCGGCACTACTCGCTGGTAATGGGATAGTCTGCTCAGCCACCAGCTGCGCGCTGTTATCAACGGGATCGTCAAACAGCATAGGGACAAAAATGGCTGCAAGCGCAGTAACAACGACTGCGCCAATCAAACGTTGTTTTAATTCATGGTCCATGGTTTAACTCACTTTTTCAAATTCAGCCAAGCAATCAGATACCAAAAAGAAAGAGCCGAAAACCAGTAACAGATCGCCTTTTTGCGACTGGTTTTTTGCAGCAGAAAATGCTTCGGCAAATCCTGAAAAACCAAACGTCACGTTGGTTAGTGATTTTTTTGCAAATATCTCGCCAATCACCTGTTCGGTCACGGCACGAGGATTGGTCAATGGTGCAAAAAACCAATCATTAATCACGGGGTTCATAATATCAATCACCCCGGCAATATCCTTGTCTTTCATCATCGAGAAGATGGCGTGAATGCGTTTGTTAGGAAAATACTCCTTAAGGTATTCTACTAATGTTCTGACCGCCTGGGGGTTATGTCCTACGTCTAATAGCACCTGCAGGTCACCTTCTATCAGTTGAAAACGCCCCGGCAAACTCACATTCTGTAAGCCCTGACGAATTGCAGACTCATTCACCGGCAACGTTTTTGCTAGGCAAGTTATTGCAAAAATAGCCGTCGAAGCGTTTCGAAACTGATGTTCGCCTTTTAATCCTGGCTCAGGCAACGAGTTTATCCGGCAAGTATCCGTCAGCCACTGCCATCCCGTTGCCTGTTTTTCATAACTAAAATGCTTGCCTAAACAATACAGTTGGGCGCGCTTATCTTTGGCAGTCTGCAATAATGATTGCGGCGGCTCAGGATCGCCTACAACAGCGGGAGTGTCGGCTCGAAAAATACCGGCTTTTTCACGCCCTATAGCCTCTCTGGTACCGCCCAACCATTCCACATGATCAATACAAATGCTGCTTATCAAAGCGACATCGGGATCGACGATATTAACCGCATCTAATCTGCCGCCCAGACCGACTTCCAACAATTGGACATCAACACCGGCTCGCCAAAAAATGTCCAAAGCAGCCAACGTCCCAAATTCAAAATAACTCAGTGATGTATCGCCACGAACGGCTTCGATTCTGGCAAATGCAGCGCTAATAACTTCATCTGCAACCGGCTGTCCGTCAATCTTTATCCGTTCGTTATATTTAAGGATATGTGGCGATGTATATGCACCGACTCGATACCCTTGAGCTCGATATATGCTGTCCAAATAAGCAACGCAAGAGCCTTTGCCATTGGTACCTGCAACCGTAATGGTTGGAGGCTTAACTCCTTGTGGATTAAGACTTCTAAAAACCCGAGCGGCTCGTTCCAAACCTAAATCGATGGTCAGTGGATGTAAGCTTTCTTGCCATTTTAGCCAGCCTTGCAGCGAATCAAAATGCATCATCAGCTGTTAAAGATTGGCATCCTGTTCTGTTACCGAGTTGGGTTGAATTTTTACGGCGGGAAATTCAGGTTTGTATACAGCACGCGCGCGAGCCTTGCCTGCCATCAATAAGGACAAAACACTACCTATCTCTTCCCGCATTTGCCGTCTATCAATAATCATGTCAATCGCGCCATGCTCCTGCAAAAATTCGCTACGCTGAAATCCTTCGGGCAGCTTTTCTCGTACGGTTTGCTCAATAACTCTAGGACCGGCAAAGCCGATTAAGGCATTAGGCTCAGCAACGTTAAGATCCCCCAACATAGCCAAACTAGCAGATACGCCTCCCATGGTTGGATCAGTCATAAAAGAAATATAGGGGAGCCCCGCCTCAGACAATTTAGTTAACGCAGCGCTAGTTTTAGCCATTTGAAACAACGAAAACAAGGATTCCTGCATACGCGCCCCACCACTCGCGGTAAAGACCACAAATGGCGCACCTATCTCGAGGCTTTTGTTAACGCCGCGAACAAATTTTTCACCGACTACAGACCCCATTGATCCGCCCATAAAGCTAAAATCAAATGCGGCCACGACAATATCCTGTCCTTTCAGCTGGCCTTTCATAACTACCAAGGCATCATTTTCTTTCGTCTGTTTTTGGGCCTGAGTAATCCTATCCTTATATTTTTTGCTGTCCTTGAATTTTAAAGGATCAATCGGCTTAACTTGCTTGCCAATTTCTTCACGGCCGTTTTCATCCAGAAACATATTCAAACGCGTTCTTGCCGAAATGCGCATGTGATGTTCGCACTTTGGGCAGACATTGAAATTTTTTTCCAACTCACTGTTATAAAGTATTGCGTTACAGCTTGGACATTTGTTCCACAATCCTTCAGGCACCGCACCTTTCTTATTGGATGCTTCCGTCCTGATTGTGGATGGTAGTAATTTTTCAAACCAACTCATAGATTAGGCTCCGCAGGTCTTAACTATCCATGGCTTGGCGCATGGCCGCCAATAATTCAACGATTTGTTGTTGCGCCGTTGCCAGATCATCTTGATGGGCTTCTATTTTGCTGATCAAGGCACTTCCCACCACAACCCCATCGCCTAGATTGGCAACAGTTTTCGCTGTTTCAGCATCTTTGACACCAAAACCGATCGCCACAGGCAATTTAGTATTGCCACGGATTTGCTTCAGTTTGGTTTCCACATCGGCCGTATTCAAATGACCTGCGCCGGTCACGCCTTTAAGTGACACATAATAAAGATAGCCGCTGCCGGCAGCGTCCATCATTTTAATACGTTCATCGATACTATTAGGTGCCAATAAAAAAATCGGGTCAATGCCGCGGGCTTTTAACAAAGCAACACATTCTTCGGCTTCATCCGGCGGTAAATCAACGGTTAACACACCATCAACATCGGCTTGCTGAGCTGCATTGGCGAAATTCTCGTAACCCATCGCTTCGATAGGATTGACGTAGCCCATCAATACTACGGGGGTTTGTTGATCGGTTTTTCTAAATTCACCAACCAATGCCAGTACTTTTCTTAAACTCATCTTATGAGCAAGGGCTCGTTCGCTGGCGCGCTGAATCACCGGCCCATCAGCCATCGGATCAGAAAACGGCACACCTAATTCAATAATATCAACGCCTGCCGCAACCATTGCATGCATCATCGGCAAGGTAAAATCAGGATTAGGATCGCCTGCGGTAATAAATGGAATTAACGCTTTGCGCCCGGCTTTAGCGAGTTCTGCAAATTTGCCAGTTAATCGACTCATAACATTATGCCCTCACGCTGCGCCATAGTTTGCATATCTTTATCGCCACGACCGGATAAGTTGACGATGATAATCTTATCTTTGCTCATCGTAGGGGCAAGCTTCATTGTATAAGCCATCGCATGGCTGGATTCGAGCGCAGGAATAATGCCCTCCATGCGGGTTAACGCATAAAAACCTTCCAACGCTTCATTGTCGGTAATATTTACATATTGAGCCCGGCCGGTATCTTTCAACCAGGCATGCTCAGGGCCGACGCCAGGATAATCCAAACCGGCTGAAATGGAGTGTGTTTCGATAATTTCACCATCATCATCTTCCATCAGATATGTCCGGTTACCATGCAGTACACCAGGACGACCTGCGCAAAGTGGTGCCGAATGACGACCTGTTTCAACGCCATCACCCGCCGCTTCAACGCCGACCATTGCTACTGAAGCATCATCTATAAATGGGTAGAACAAACCAATGGCATTGGAGCCACCACCCACGCAAGCCACCAATGCATCCGGTAACCGCCCTGCTTGTTCGATGCATTGCTGTTTGGCTTCACGACCAATAATGGCCTGAAAATCCCTAACCATCGCTGGATAAGGATGGGGACCAGCCACTGTGCCGATAATATAAAAGGTATTATCGACATTGGTTACCCAATCTCTCAGCGCTTCGTTAAGCGCGTCTTTTAAGGTTTTGGAACCTGACTCAACAGCAACAACCGTAGCACCCAACAATTTCATGCGATAGACATTAAGTGACTGCCTGACCACATCGACAGCCCCCATGTAAATCACGCATTCCAAGCCTAATCTGGCGGCAATAGTTGCGGTTGCAACCCCATGTTGCCCGGCACCGGTTTCGGCAATAATCCGGGTTTTACCCATGCGCTTAGCCAGCAAGGCTTGGCCGATGGTGTTATTGATTTTATGCGCGCCGGTATGGTTAAGATCTTCACGCTTCAAGTAAATTTGTGCGCCACCCAGCTCGCGACTCCAGCGTTCGGCGTGATACAAAGGCGATGGGCGTCCTACATAATATTTTAAGTCGGCATCCAGCTCAGCGATAAATTCAGGATCGACCATATAGCGCTGATAAGCCGCATTTAGCTCCTGAATGGGTGGCATCAATGTCTCTGCTACGAAAATTCCGCCGTATGGACCAAAGTGACCCCGCGTATCGGGCATATTATATTTTTCTGTCATGTTAGCTTTCCGTCACCCTCGTTTATTGTTTTTATGAATGCAGCCATTGCTTCGTGATCCTTGATACCTTTTGTCGCTTCTACACCGCTACTCACATCCACCGCATAAGGCCTTACTTCGTTAATAGCCTCTTTAACATTGACTCCGTCAAGTCCACCCGCCAAGATAATCGGCAATGAACATTGCTTTGGGATTAACTGCCAATCAAACCGGCTACCCGTACCGCCTTTAGCATCCGGATGATAAGCATCCAGCAACAGCCCGTCTGCATCATGATAGTGTCCGGCAAGTGCCAACACATCGGTATCATTACGCATACGTAGCGCTTTAATATATCGCTTACCGTATAACCTGCAAGCTTGAGCCGATTCATCGCCATGAAATTGAATGCAGTCCACTGGCACATGCGTTAATACTTCACGAATCCGCGCTTCCTGCTCATCAACAAATAAAGCAACTACCGTTGTAAATGCCGGCAATGCATTGACAATTTTAAGCGCCTGCTCAATGTCAACATGTCTAGGACTCGGTGGATAAAACACCAGGCCAATAGCATCTACACCCAAGCGAGCCGCAAAAACAGCATCCTCAACCCGGGTAAAGCCGCAGATTTTAACGCGAGTACGCATAATTAAACATCAGTAAAGGGCAAAAATCAGCCTTGTAGAATAAC
>JAQTQN010000123.1 GCA_028712225.1 Methylobacter sp. | reverse complement strand
TCTCAGTAGCTTGTGTTACGTTGCCGGTTATTTGATAAGCCGCATGGCAGGCAACGCATTTACCCATCGTGTCGCTCATTTGCTGTAAGGTGTGTTTAGGATCTTTTAACGATTCTGCGTCAGCGGCAATCAGGTCAAAGTTTTTATGCATCGACATGCCTAACTGCATGAATTCTTTAGGCAATACCTCATGAAGCGGATTTTCGGCTTTGTGCTTCATAGCAAACCCCAATGCATGCGCGTACTCAGCTACCGCCGCCATATCGTCTTTGGCAAGTGCCGCTAAGATATTTTGCGTGCCTGCTAATAACTCGCGCATTTCGGTCAGCACATGATGACGCTGTGGAGCTGTCAATGTCAGCGCTTTGCGATTATCAACTTCATCGGCAAATGCGCTGGTTACAAAAAATGCAAATATAAAGAAAATAGCTTTATTCATGAGCTGGCCTCGCGGTAATGGGTTGAGTATATCGGACGCTGGTTAGCGATTGTAGAAATGCCAGTAAATCGGCTTTTTCTTGCTTGGTCAGATGCAAAGGAAACACTTTGGCATCGACAAAACGGCTGTTTTCACCGCCTTTGTCGTAATGTTCAATCACTTCTTCCAAGGTTTTAATACTGCCATCATGCATATAAGGTGCGGTAAAGGCAACGTTGCGCAGTGTCGGTGTTTTAAATTGCCCAATGTCGGCAGGCATTTTGGTGACCGCGTAGCGGCCTAATTCAGAACGTTGAGCATCTGACCAAGCGGAGTAATCCGGCTGTTCGCCGTGAGTGGTTGCAGCCAGCCATTCGCCGATAACCGGCTCCAATTGTTTATAACCGACACCGATGTTGTAAAAGCGGTTGTCGGTGAACAGCGCGTTGTTTATGGATATTTCATGACAAACGGCGCAATTGCCTTTACGTCTAAAAACACGTGAGCCGCGCGCCGCGCTTTCAGATATTGCTGATTGATCCATCCCAAAATAGTAGCGATCGAACGGAGAATCCCCTGCAATCAAGGTGCGCTCAAAACTGGCAATGGCTTTGCCGATGTGATCAGTAGTTAATTCTTGGGGCTGGATGTTAAACACCCGAGTCATCAGGCTCAGGTAATTGGGATCCTTACGAACGATGTCGATAATGGCTTGGTGATCTTTTAGTCCATGTTCAACCGGATTTACCATCGGTCCGAGCGCTTGGGCTTCCAAACCCTGTTCGCGACCATCCAGAAACTGAGTTTGATAAAACGCCGCATTTATCACCGATGGCGTGTTGCGGGTACCGGTTTGTCCGGCAACGCCTTTGGCTAGGGCTAAACCGTCGGTAAAAGCTTTATCGGTTTGATGGCAACTGGCGCAACTGATCGAGCCATCGGCACTCAAGCGTTTGTCATTAAAAAGTAAGCGGCCTAAGGTAATTTTTTCAGTCGTTTGCGGATTATCGGCAGGGACAACCAACGTTGGCAGGCCAAGGGTGGAATCGGCGAATGTACCCCCCGAAAAACTTAAGCCAATTAATAAGGTAACTGATGTTAAGCAGAGCCGTTTATCTCCCGTTATTCCGCCCCGAGCATCGCAGCTTTTGGCGAAATAGGCCCGCAAGGGGAGCGGCAAGGAGGCCGCTCGTTTTCGCAGGGCCAGGGATGGTCCTTCGAAAACCCTCGCCAAAAGCGAGAAGCGCAGGAAATTGGCGGAATTCGGGTCGCCTTTTCTTTGGCTACTTTCTTTTCGACTGCAAGGATGCAGGAGGTAGAGCAACGCATGGAGCAGTTGCCGAGGCGAAGCAAAAGAAAGTAGCTCGCCTGTCGGTGCGAGAACCGACATTAAAATAAACTGTCGCGATAGCGACACCAGCGATCCTGGAGTATTAATCAAGGTCTTTCTTTTTGGTTTGCGTAACATCAAAAAGGTAAGTAAGCGTCGCATAATTGCTCCAAAAAAACGCCAGAGGAGGTTGTAAAACCCTGCATCCTCTGGCTAAAAAAGATGTGCATGGCTGACGATGCACACTTTAGGAGGCAAGCTTAATTTTAATCTTGTTCAGGCATGTGCTGAACAATCACTACGTAAGGTTCGCCCAGTGGATATTTATCTTCCGGTTTTTGAAAATACATCACCTTCCCATAGGTTTCATGGACGGCAGGCAAAATTTTGGCGGCTTCCTCTTGAGTTAAATCCGGGAAGGTGGCATGGGCTCTGGCCACTTCAATCTTGTGATAATGCCAATATTTTTTCTCAGCTTCCGGCAAAGTGTTGAATTGCGCGGTAGTGATGATGTATTCAAAGCCGATCGGTTTGTCTTGATCTTTCATGCCGGTAGGAAACATCATGCAGACAAAAGTGCCGTCATCGTAAGCTTTGCAATGATGATGCACGATCACTTGTAATTTAGGGTCGTGAACGCTGTGGGTATCCGGCACAAGATGCCTGATCGCCTGGATGTGCAAATCATTAAAGCCTAAATGATCAGGATGTTCTATTTGCCTGGGGTTTAAAGCTTCGTTGTAAAGCTTCGCTTGTCCAGGCACAACAGGCGCCGGATGTCCGTGAGCATGCGGTGCGTCTGCTACTTGTTCAGCAACTGGTGTGCCGGTGCTGGCACAGCCAACTAATGAGAGTAAAGCGCCTGTTAAAAATAGTTTTGTTTTCATCTTAAAAATCCTGTTAATGATAGTCAGTAGGCGTAGCTAACAACGTTGCACTGTATTAACCGCTACAGTTAACTTAAAGCTAAATCCATGCCAACTCGTAAAAAACAAATAAGTCATTGATTTTTAATAACTATAAGAAGTACTCGAATGTTATTCAAGTTTCATGAATTACCGAATGAGACAAATTATGAAACGCAATAAAGAAACAATATGAAACAAAACTTTTCAATATTGACCGAGAAAGGTAAGTAAGAAAGTCTTTAGTTGTCATTTTAGGCTGAGACACTATAGTTAAACGTTTTAGCGTCCCCTCACGTCAATTGTCCATTCATGCTTTCTGAATCACTTTCATCGTCGCAGTGTTTTTCCTTAGCAAAAGCAATCACACGGTGTCAGGATTACCAATCCTTGACGCATGCATTTATCAATTTACTTGAAGATTTTTGCTGGGTGGAATGCTGCCATCGACATTACTGGATAGCGCTGACAAAGCACTGTATTTCGCCAAAGAGCACGGTCGTAACCAGGTCGTGTTGTTTGAAAACATACCTCCACCTCAATCTAACAGCGATGCGAATGACGTTGAGCTGTTTTAAAACAACTGAGAAATCATCATGGGCCCACATTATCTAAATCGTTTTTTTACTCCCAAATCAGTAGCTATTGTCGGTGCTTCAGCGCGTGATAACAGCGTTGGTTATCGGTTGCTGTTGAATATGCAAGAAGCCGGATTTGCCGGTGGTTTGTATCCGATTAACCCTAAGCATGAGCAATTACTGGGCTTAACCACATATCCCGATTTGATCTCATTACCGGAAACGCCGGACTTGGTGGTGATTGCCACACCAGCGGCATCGGTGCCGTCGGTGGTTCGGCAATGCGGCGAAAAAGGCGTTAAATCGGTGGTGATTATCAGTGCCGGTTTTGCAGAGCTGGGCACTAACGGTGCCGGTTTGCAGCAAGAAGTTTTACAAGTTGCCAGCCATTTCGGGATTCGTATTGTCGGGCCGAATTGTCTGGGCATTATTCGCCCCAGCGGCAAACTTAACGCCACCTTTGGCGATGGCACGGTTAAGGATGGGCATTTGGCCTTGCTCTCGCAATCCGGTGCGATTTGCACAGCCATTTTAGATTGGGCGAAAGCGCAGGATATTGGCTTTTCAACCGTGGTATCGATGGGCGGGGCCGCTGATATAGATTTTGGTGAAGTGCTTGATTATCTGGCGACCGATAGCAAGACCACCGGCATTTTGATGTACGTGGAAGGTATTCGCGATGCCCGGCGTTTTTTAAGCGGGCTTAAAGCCGCGGCGCGTTTAAAACCGGTCATTTTGATTAAATCCGGCCGACATGCGGCAGGTAGCCTGGCGGCGATGTCGCACACCGGGGCCATGGTCGGCGGTGATCATGTCTTTGATGCCGCCATCGAAAGGGCAGGGGTCGTACGCGTTTACAGCATTAACGAATTATTTTCCGCGGCGCGCGTGCTTGCTAACAACTATGCGGTCACTGGCGATCGGCTGGCGATAATCACCAACGCCGGTGGGCCGGGCGTGATGAGTACCGATCGGGCTGAAGATGTCGGTATTCAACTTGCCGAGCTCAGCTCTAATAGTCTGGATCTGTTAAATGAAGTGTTACCAACGCATTGGTCGCACGCCAACCCGGTTGATATTTTGGGTGACGCTACCCCTGATCGTTATCAAAAAGCGCTTAACATTTGTCTGGCTGATGACAATATTGATGGAGTATTGGTTATTTTGACGCCTCAAGCGATGACCGATCCGACCCAGGTTGCGCACTGCATTATTGAAGCGGCACAAGCCAGTAAGAAGCCGGTGCTGGCTTCCTGGACCGGCGGCGCGAAAGTGCAAGAAGGTCGTCAATTGTTTGCTGACAGCCGCGTGGCGCATTTTTCTACCCCGGAAATGGCGGTCGATGCGTTCTCATTTTTAACCCAATACAATCAAAATCAAGTATTGCTCAAACAAATTCCTCTGCCCGGTAATGAACCGCTTAAGCCGGATATTGACGGTGCCCGGTTGATTATTGAGCAAGTGCTGGCCGAAGGTCGACAAGGCTTAACGGCACAAGAAGCCAAAGCAGTTTTAACGGCGTTTAATATTCCGGTTACCCCAACTATTAAAGTACACAATGCCAAAGAGGCCATGTTGGCAGCCAGAACCTTGGGCTTTCCGGTAGTACTCAAAGTTGATATGGCCGAATTTAGTCATAAATCCGATATTGGTGGCGTTAAGCTCAATATTGCTAGTGTGCAGGATATTTCCAGTCAATTCACTGAGATGGAAATGGCGCTTAAACAAGCGCATCCTGAAGTTAAAGAAATCGCTATGACCGTAGAGCCGATGTTCCGCTCCTCAAACGGTCGCGAACTGATTATTGGCGTGGTAAGAGACCCAGTGTTTGGGCCTGCGATTAGCTTTGGTTTGGGCGGTACCTTGGTGGAGATTCTTAAGGATAATGCAGTCGCGTTACCGCCGCTAAATGCTTACATGATCGAGCAATTGATCAGCAAAACCAAAGCGGCCAGGTATCTTAAAGCATTTCGCCAAATGCCCGCAGCCAAAACGTCGGCGTTAATTGAAGTGTTATTGAATGTATCCACGCTAGTCAGTGAACTGCCGGAAATTCTGGAGTTGGACATCAATCCGTTGATAGTCGATGACCACGGCGCTATGGCTGTCGATGCGCGTATCAAGGCGCAGAGCACGCACCAGCTGATGCCTTATCAACACATGGCGATCCATCCGTACCCGCATGAATTAACCGAGCGTTACCTAGCTGCCAATGGCATTTACATCACCATCCGGCCGATTCGCCCTGAAGATGCGGTGATGGAAAAGGATTTTGTCCATCGATTATCGGAACACACCAAGTACTTCCGGTTTATGCAGGCCTTGCAGGAACTCACCCCGGAAATGGTAGTGCGCTTCACCCAAATCGATTACGACCGCGAAATGGCGTTTGTGGCCGTGGCTGATCATGAAAATTTGCCCAAAGAACTGGGGGTAGGTCGTTATCTGATGAACCCGGATGGTCAATCGGTTGAATTTGCCTTGGTAGTATCCGACGGCTGCCAGCGTATGGGCATCGGCACCCGCATTATGAAAGCACTGATGCAATCTGCTAAATCTAAGGGTGTGTCATTTTTTGAAGGTGAAGTGTTAGCCGTTAATAGCCCGATGTTGGCGCTGACCAAAAAACTGGGCTTTACAACATCCGCCGTGCCTGACGACATCGAAGTTGTGCGGGTGGTTAAGGATTTAAGACAGATGTAGGGTTTTTGTTGATGTGGCTGCTTTTGTCAAAAGTTACCTGATTAGCTGAAGTATCCGGTTAATCAGGAAGCGTTGAGTCGTTCGTGGTGAACTTGTCGAACCATGAGCGGAATGGGTTTTAGAGGTTTCCTTCTAAATAGCTACAAATCAATAAAGACGCCCAAACACCTCAAGATAAGTCAGGTACAGGCGCATATCAAATTCCAGCTGGTAGTAGTCAGGTTCCATATACAAACACAATTTATAGAATGCCTTGTTGTGCTCTTTTTCTCTTAAATGTGCCAGCTCATGCACGGCGATCATGGTTAAAAATTCAATCGGTGCATTTTTGAAAACCGTGCCGATACGAATTTCATTTTTTGCCTTTAAGTTGCCGCCCTGTACTCTGGACACAAACGAGTGCAAGCCCAACGCGTGATGAAGCACATCAATTTTGTCGTCGTAAATGACTTTACTCAGTGGGTTGGATTGTCGAAGAAACTGATTCTTCAGGTCCATGATATAGCTGTAGAGCGCTTTATTGGTTTTGACGCTATGCGGCGTAGGATATTTTTTTAACAGTATTTTCCCCAAGGTATCGTTGCTGATATGTCGATTGACTTGGTCCGTTACTGTGGGCGAATAGCCTGACAAGTAGGTTAGTTTGCTCATCTAACGCAATACAGATTCATGGCGTGGCAAATCCGAATTAGTCCCAAGGTGCTTCATCTCCGCTATAGGCGACAAAGTTTTTATCAGCGGCATAAGTTATTACGCCGGAGGTGGCTATAGTGCCTGCGCTGGTTTTGTTGACGGCGGATGATTTTGATCTACTTGAAACTGACGCGGGCGAAACTGCTACAGCAGTAGCAGATTGCCATTTGGCAAACAGCGTAATGTCTTTATCTGCAGGTACATACCATTTCTTATTTGTTGCATCCCATCTGGCTCCAAGCGCTTTGGCTTCATCTTTTTGAGCATAAGGGACGTTGAGATAGGTTTTCGTGTCGGGCATGTTGTTCGTTGTGGGGTAGGGAAGGGTGAAGCCGAAGAGGGTGTCATGAATTAAAAAAATTGGTAACTATTCAGTCTCTTGATCGAGCCGTCATGCGTAGGCTGGATAAGCGCTAGCGCATCCGGCAAATGCGGTGGATGCGCGTTGCTTATCCACCCTACACAATACACGCATAGCCTCACTCAGAAATTTATGACTGCTTGCATTGCTTCAGTTAACGCTTCCGCTTGCTTTAGCTTACGAACAAATTTATGCGTATCAAAAGCGATTGTTGCCATCACATACCTCCATTAAATTCAATTATCTGCAGTTTACCATGGAGGCAGAAGAACGCTGTCAAATCGACCTGATTGACCAGCAGTTTTATGATTATTTGTGAAAAAACGCCTGAATGTAAAATATTTTGTAACTATTCAGTCCCTTGATGGAGCCGTCATGCGTAGGCTGGATAAGCGCTAGCGCATCCGGCAAATGCGGTGGATGCGCGTTGCTTATCCACCCTACACAATAACGCATAGCCTCAGGCAGGTTAAAGACTGAATAGTTACAGATTTTTAAGTTTGAAAGGCCCGCTTCTACGGGCTGAATAAAGATTTTTGGTAACTATTCAGTCTCTTGATTGAGCCGTCATGCGTAGGCTGGATAAGCGCTAGCGCATCCGGCAAATGCGGTGGATGCGCGTTGCTTATCCACCCTACACAATAAACGCATAGCCTCACTCAGGTTAAAGACTGAATAGTTACAGATTTTTAAGTTTGAAAGGCCCGCTTCTACGGGCTGAATAAAGATTTTTGGTAACTATTCAGTCTCTTGATTGAGCCGTCATGCGTAGGCTGGATAAGCGCTAGCGCATCCGGCAAATGCGGTGGATGCGCGTAGCTTATCCACCCTGCACAATAAACGCATAGCCTCACTCAGGTTAAAGACTGAATAGTTACAATATTTTTTTCTTCGGGTGGGCTAATTTAAGGGGAGCTCTAAAAAATGCACTTCGACTGTTCGACAATCTCACAGCTCAGTACCCACAGGGCATAAATGCGAACGGTTATCTTATTAAATCAATTACTTATCCGTTCGTGCTGAGCCTGCCGAAGCATGAATGGATAATTTTTAGATGTTCCCTTGGGAATATAAGTTATCTCAAGTTTAATATTGTGTTCCCTCTTAGCGTGGACTGCACTTTAGCCTTTTATCTGTGGGGATTGATCATGTACGCAACCAATGTCAGGAATTTGAAACGCAATCCCTCGGAAGCGCTGAGACATGCGGAACTTGAGCAGGTATTAATATTAAAAGGCAATGAGCCCAATGCCATGCTGTTTAATTTAAAAACTTCCTTGGGCGATATAAACGAGCAATTAAAACCGGCATTAGCGGCTAGTTTATTTAAAGATCGGGTGCTGTCG
>JAQTQN010000122.1 GCA_028712225.1 Methylobacter sp. | reverse complement strand
ATTCGGTTCGGTTTTTGGCCGTCCATTTTAGCCTCGTTGACCAATGCTGCCTCTTTCGCCTATTTTTTTGCGGCGCCGATTTTTTCTTTTGCAATTGTCGAACCGGAAAATCTGGCCGGGCTGGCGGTCACGATGGTAGTTGGCGCAGTGACCAGCAACTTGGCAGAAAACGTTCGTCACCAAGCTCGTGTGGCCGAGTATAGAGAACGACGCGCATCGGCTCTGTATCGATTGAATAAGAAATTAGCGGAAGCCCGCTTGGAAACAGAAATTATCGAAATAGGAATGCGCCATATCCATGCCGAATTCGGCGGCCGGAACACGCTGCTCTTTCCTGATCGTAACGGTAAGTTGAATTATCCCGCTGAACTGCCACTGGATACATCTTTGCCAGAAGCTGATTTGGACGTAGCTCAATGGGTATTCAATAATAGCCAGATAGCTGGTTACGGCACCGACACCTTTGGCAGTGATCCGGCGCTATATATTCCGCTGAACGGCTCGACCGGAACCATAGGGGTGTTGGCACTTGAGCGGGTCGATGTAGGGCACATCAATGTGCCGGAACAGCGGCAACTGCTGGATACGTTTGTTAACCAGATCGTGCATACCCTGGAAAGAGCCAATCTTGCCGAACAAGCCAGGGAAGCCACTTTGAAAATGCAGGCGGAAACTTTACGCAACTCGTTACTCAGCAGTATCTCTCATGATCTCAGAACGCCGTTGGCAACTATCGTGGGTGCTGCCAGCACCTTGGAAACAGACGAACGCTTGTCCGAAGACAGTAAAAGAAAATTAGTGGGTGCGATTAGCGAGGAAGCCCAGCGCATGTCGGATTTGACTACTAAGATTCTGGAAATGGCGCGGCTGGAGGCCGGGGAAGTGCAACTTAACTTACAATGGTACGCACCAGAGGAAATCGTCGGCAGTGCCCTGCGCCGACTCGATAAAAAATTGAAAACCCGGCCTATCAAGGTCAATATGGCGAGCGATATGGCCTTGATTCATGTCGATGCCGTGCTGCTTCAACAAGTGCTGGTGAACTTACTGGACAATGCCGACAAATACTCCCCTGCCGGATTATCTATCGACATTGCCGTTGAAACCACACCTCTCGGTCTGTCGATTGCCGTAGCTGATAATGGTCCGGGAATTCCCGAGGACATGCAGCAAAAGATTTTCGACAAATTTTTCCGTATTCATGAGGAAAGCGCGCAAAGTGGCGTGGGCCTTGGCTTGGCTATTTGCCGCGCCATCGTTGAAGCTCACGGTGGAGACATCCAAGTAAGCAATTGTCTCGGTGGCGGTGCAGTATTCCATCTGCACTTACCGGTTTTAGAATCCCCACCTACCATCGAGCCGGAAGAATAAGCCACACTATGAAAGCGACTAAACCATTGCTGATGCTCATTGAAGATGACCCCCAGTTTCGTCTATTGTTAACCACTACCCTGGAAAACCAGGACTTTTCCGTGCTGGCAGTGGATAGGGGGCGAGAAGGCTTGACGTTAGCTCGCAGCCGGCAGCCCGGTTTGTTGATTTTGGACTTAGGCTTACCGGACATTGACGGTCAGGAAGTCATCCGCCGCTTGCGACTATGGACGGAGTTGCCAATCATCGTGTTGTCGGCGCGTAATCAGGAAAGCGATATTACTCAGGCGCTGGATAACGGCGCTGACGATTATTTAACCAAACCGTTCGGCACCGCCGAACTGATCTCTCGCATCAATGCTTTGCTCAGGCGTGTCGCCAAAGTACCCGGCGGCGCCCAGGAAGCTTTTCAGGTCGGTGAACTAAAAATAGAATTGACCAAACGCCGGGTTTTTGTGGCTGAGCAAGAAATTCATCTGACGCCCATCGAATTTAACTTACTCAGCGTTTTGGTACGCAATGCCGGATTCGTGTCCACCCATAGGCAATTGCTCGAAAAAGTCTGGGGGCCTTCTTATGTCGAACATAGCCATTATTTACGGATTTACATGGGACAGTTACGCCACAAAATTGAAGCTAATCCGGCCCGCCCCCGGTATTTGCTGACCGAAGCCGGCGTGGGTTATCGATTATGCGCAGAGGAAAAATAGAAGATTGAAGTGAGGTCGCTTTTTTGTCCAAGTTGCATGTGTGTCGCTTGCTTGGATAGGCTGAACTACTTTGGACTATAGGCTTTATTATTCGCAGTTAAACTAAATCGGTGGCTGTTTTGTGCCGGTAAACTTGATTTGAACACTATCTCCGACAGACAAATTGCCACATTGGTCATGTAAGGCATTTTGACCAAAGTAGACTTTGTTTTGCCATTTTCTCGTGCGATTGAGTGTTGTTAATGGTTCTTTGCCATATTCGCCAGTGCTGGGGTCAATAGTAGGGACAGGGCAGCGCGCGCAAGGCTTGGTCAGTCGGAAATCAATTTCGCCGACGCTGATTTCCCGCCAGTAGTCTTCGGCATAACTATCGCAACCTGCCACAACAAGATTGGGTCTGAAGCGAATCATCTGTAAATCCAACTGCATTTCTTGATTGAGTGCAGCTAAAGATTGTTCCGAGATAATTAAAAATGGAAAGCCGTCGGCAAACGATACTTGGTCGCTCGTTTTGGCATAATCCGGGTTAACCGGGCGGATAAGGTCATCCGGTTGATAAACTAGACGGCAGTCGACACCCAGAAAATCCCTTAGCCATTGATCAGCTTCTTCTGAAACACTGCGGGCAGGACATTGGTCATGCCAGATGGTGCTATTTATTATTTCACCGCCGCTCGGTTGAAGCGGTAACTGTAACTCGCCCATATCCGGCGCTGATAAAATCAGGTGATTTTCGGTCAGCTCAGTTTTTATTAAGGTCATGCGCGGTAATCTGCGCTGACTTAAAAATTGTTGGTTGCTATCGACAAGCATCCATCTTCTGTCAAAGAGCAAACCTTTTTCTGTAACAGGCCAACTGTTTACCTGGATACCCGTAAGAGATTTGACCGGGTAGATATGGATCTGCGTTAAGGTGATTGGCGTCATGTTAACCGAGCAACTCCTTGACGACGCGGGAAGTCATTGCGCTTTGAGAGCCTAGTGCTTGAGAAGGATTATTTTGAAATCCATTGAGCAAGGCTGTGAGGGTTTTTTCAGCTTGCTCGATATTTTCGATAGGCTGAATTTTTGTGGTGTTTTTTGCGGCGGCTGTGGCCGCAAGTTTTAGCGCATCGCTGGAAAGATTGACTGTCGATTTAGAGATGTCAGTGTCTTGATCCGGACGGGCTTCGGTAACGGACTCATTAGTTTCATTGAGAGCGTTGCTGGTGTTACGTTGTATTGAAGTCAGGCTGGTTAGGGTGTTTGGGAGAGGTTGTGGAATTATTTTGGTTTCCATTTCAGGCACCTTAAGAGATTATCAACGGAATGAAAAACAGCATTTATTTGAATACCAATTTGCGTTGTGTTTCGAGTAAATAATCGCCCAAGGCATCGTTGGTACGATCAAATTTTATACCGTATTGCGTCTGATCCGACAGCGCTTTACGTATTACTTTGGCCTGAATAATAAAGCTTTTAAGGTCTTCAAAGGTTAGCGTTAAGGTGATTTTTTTATTAATAGGCAGTTTCTGGCTGGTAGCGATCAGAACGCCTTTACTACTAATATCGACTAATTCAACATAAATATCTTTATTAAACCGAAAGCCAAAGTTGAACCAACTAATTTTACATACAGAGGCCGCGATGTCTTCTCGGATATAACGTGTCGCAACACGTTTGTTAGAAATCAGTACTTCGGAAAAATCAATATCGAACAGATCATCCGGGAATTCTATATTTTTATCAAAATCGGACATAAAGTTTTTGCAAGTCACTTGCCTATAAAAGTTAGCTCAAGTATTAACCGTAACATGATAAATTTCAAATACTGACGGGATAAACTTAAAGTCAAAACCTAAAAATTGCGATGAATCCGTTAGAATTACCCACCTGTATGTTTTTTATTGGAAGACAATGCGCTCAATTAACCTCTTTTTTCAACTAATAGTTAAATTTTTATTGCTGACCCAATTAGTGACTGCCGGAACTGTATATGCGGCATCGTCTAAAGCCAAACAGATCATCAATATCGCTTATTTGACCCAAGAACAAGCTCCACCGGCAGCGCTATCCAATCTGGATCCGTTTATTAAAGACAAAGGCTTGCCTGGTGCGGAGCTGGGCGTTGCGGATAATAATACTACCGGTCAATTTACCAACCAGCAATTTGTCTTGAAGGCTTTTATCGTGCCGCTAGATGGTAATATTATCGAAACATTTGATAAGAATATTGCCGGGCATTATCAATTTGTTGTAGCTAATTTACCTGCTGCAGAGTTGCAAAAGTTAGCTGATTTGCCTTCAGCCAAACCCACTGTGTTATTTGATGTAGCAACGACAGATGACGAGCTGCGCAACGGGCAATGCCGCAGTAATGTGCTGCATTTATTGCCGAGCCGGGCGATGCGCGCCGATGCTCTGGCACAATACATGATGAAAAAACGCTGGAGTAAGTGGTTTTTAGTGGTCGGACCTAACCCGGAAGACCGGTTATACGCCGATGCTATTAAACGTGCCGCCAAGCGTTTCGGGATGAAAGTCGTTGCGGAAAAAGCCTGGGAGCATACCTTCGATGCGAGACGTACCGCGCAATCCGATGTTGCGGTATTCACACAAGTCGACGATTACGATGTGCTGGTAGTCGCTGACGAACAAGGATTATTTGGCGAATACCTGGATTATCGTACCTGGCTCTCCAGACCTGTTATCGGTACTCAAGGTTTAATTGCAACGGGGTGGCATAAGACCCACGAACAATGGGGTGCTGTGCAGATGCAAAATCGCTTTAAAGATAAGGTCGGACGCTGGATGGAAGAGCAGGATTATGGCGCTTATTTGGCTGCCAGAGCGATTGGCGAAGCGGCCACGCGTACTAAAAGTAATGAGTTTAAGCCGGTGAAAGATTATTTGGTGAGCGATCAATTTGCTTTGCAGGGGTATAAGGGCAATCCTTTGTCATTCAGGTCCTGGGATGGGCAGTTACGCCAGCCCGTCTTATTGTCAGCGCCCAGGTCGCAGGTTGCGGTGGCGCCGATAGAGGGATTTCTGCATCCCAAAACCGAATTAGATACATTGGGTTATGATCAACCCGAATCACAATGTCAATGGAGCAAATAATGATGAAAAGAAATGTACTTGGACTGTGTTTATTCGCGACCTTAGCTGGACAGGTTGATGCCGAGACGGTTTTTGTTACGCTGGAAAAAGATAATGCCTTGGCTGTAGTTGACCCGATTGACGGCAAACTACTTAAGACTGTACCGGTGGGGCAGCGTCCTCGCGGCATTTCGATTAGTCCGGATTACAAGTATTTGTACATCGCCACCAGCGATGACAACACCATTAAAATAATTGACGCCAACTCGCTTAAAGAAGTCGGTAAATTGCCATCTGGTGAAGATCCGGAAACATTCGCGTTAAATCCGGCGGGTGATCGTATGTACGTGTCCAATGAGGATGACAGCATGGTGACCGTGATTGATGTCGCCAAAAAGAAGGCTATCAAACAAATTAAAGTGGGTGTGGAGCCTGAGGGTATTACCGTCAGCCCTGACAATAAATGGGTGATTAGCGCCTCTGAAACCACCAATATGCTGCATTGGATCGATACTAAAACCAGTGACATTACCGATAATACCTTGGTTGACCCGCGTCCTCGGGCATTGGGCTTTACCGCCGATAGTCGGCAATTATGGGTGACATCGGAAATGGCCGGTACCTTGATGATTCTGGACGCCAACACCCGACAATTGCTTAAAACGGTTAAATTTGCAGCGCAAGGTGTGACCGCCGATAAAATCCAGCCGGTTGGCGTCGTTATAGATAAAGAACGTAAGCGCGGCTATGTAGCATTGGGGCCCGCCAATCGCGTCGCGGTAGTCAATGCGCAAACCTTTGAGGTGGAAAAATACCTGCTGGTTGGACAGCGAGTCTGGAATCTGGCGTTTTCGCCCGATCAAAAAAGGTTGTATACCACTAACGGTGTGAGCAACGACATTTCCATTATCGACCTGGACGAGCAAAAAGTGACTAAATCTATCGCTGTCGGCACTTATCCTTGGGGCGTTGCGGTAAAACCATGAGCGAAAAGATCGCGTTATCCATTGATGATTTAAGTTTTTCTTACGGAGGTAAAAAAGCCCTCGATAACGTGACTTTTAACATTCGTTCCGGCGAATGTACCATTTTGCTTGGCCCCAACGGCGCAGGCAAAAGTACGTTGTTCGCGTTAATCACCCATTTATATGATACCCATCAAGGCCGTATCGAATTATGCGGTTATGATGTCAAGAAACAAACCCGCAATGCCTTGGCAAAACTGGGGGTGGTATTTCAGCAAACCACGCTGGATATGGATCTTTCTGTCGTGCAGAATTTACGTTATCACGCTGCGCTACATGGCATGAGCGGCAAACTCGCTATGCAGCGTATTCAAAAAGAGCTGGAGCAGCTGAATATGTTCGACCGGCGCTTTGAAAGAGTACGCCAGCTAAATGGTGGACATCGGCGGCGAGTTGAAATTGCCCGGGCATTACTGCATAAACCGGAGGTGTTGTTACTTGATGAGCCTACCGTGGGATTAGATGTGCCCAGCCGCCAATCCATCGTCGATTATGTGCATCATCTTGCCGCTAACGAGAACATGGCGGTGTTATGGGCCAGTCATTTAATCGACGAAATTTACCCGAACGATCATTTGGTGGTGTTGCACAAAGGTCAGGTTAAAGCCAACGGCACGGTAGACGAAGTGCTGCAACTCACTAATAGCCCGTTAATCAAAGATGCTTTTTATCAGTTAACGCAAGGAGAGCAAGCATGAACATCCTGCATTATTGGCGCGCCATGTGGGGTATTGTCGGGCGGGAACTTTGGCGCTTTGTTACCCAGCGCGAGCGCTTTATTTCAGCGCTGGTCAGGCCCTTGATCTGGTTGTTTGTATTTGCTGCCGGATTTCGTGCGGCATTGGGCTTGGCGATTACGCCGCCTTATGAAACCTACATACTCTACGAGGTCTACATCACTCCCGGTTTACTGGGAATGATTCAGTTGTTCAATGGTATGCAGAGTTCGTTATCCATGGTCTACGACCGGGAAATGGGCAGTATGCGTATCTTGCTGGTATCGCCACTGCCGCGCTGGTTTTTATTGCTCAGCAAATTATTGGCCGGGACTGGCGTTTCTATCGTGCAAGCCTACGTATTTTTGGGAATCGCCAGGGCCTATGAAATTGAAGCACCGTGGCAGGGTTATTTGTGGGTATTACCTGCGCTGGTATTGTCCGGATTAATGCTGGGAGCGTTAGGCCTGTTGTTGTCGTCATTCATTAAACAATTGGAAAACTTTGCCGGTGTGATGAATTTTGTTATTTTCCCGATGTTTTTTATGTCGACCGCATTGTACCCACTGTGGAAACTGCAAGAATCCAGCGAGCTATTAAAAAACCTGGCCCAGTACAATCCGTTTTCGCAAGCCGTGGAACTGATTCGCTTTGCCTTATATGGACAATTTAATCAGGCTGCATTTATTTATACCTTAAGTGCGTTTACGATTTTTATGGCCGCAGCGATTGTCGGTTACAACCCATCAAAAGGCATGATGGCACGTAAGGGCGGTGCAGGATGAGATTATTGTCCGGCTTAAGCGCTACCTTCAAACATTCTGTAAACGAATGAAAAATTCTTTTTTCCTGGTGATTCCCAAGCAGCAGAGTAATGCTTTGCGCCTGAAAGAATTTGAAGAAAAAACCCTGCAACACTGGATTAATGAACTCCCAACCGCTAATCCCGTCCTGGCCACTCGTTTGATTCATGATTTTCTCGCCGAGTTTAACAGCCTGAACATGCCTGCACAGTTACGACTGCCGGCATTGGAATTATTAAGGCCCAGCGTGCTGATCATTGAGGATTATCTTCGTTCCAGACTGATTACTACGGGATTTCCAAAAGGCGACGAGGACAAAAAAATCCTCGCCGTGCTGGTGTCAATACAACGACACACCACGATTGGCTACTGGATAGTACTCAAGGAGTTGACTCAGCGTGATGCCGGTTGGTTTCAAGGAAAAAATGTCGCCATAGCTATTCAGCGCTGTATCAAAGGCTTAAGCAGTGTGGTGATTAGTCATTTCATTATGGGTATGTCTGTGCCTGACTGGGTGTGGATAGATTTGCATTCACTGTATCGGCTAAGTGTAAAAACTAAAAAAGACACCACTAAAGTCGTCAACGATACCGGGCAACTTAACAAGGCCAGCAGTCCTGAAGAATGTTACCGGCAAATTC
>JAQTQN010000121.1 GCA_028712225.1 Methylobacter sp. | reverse complement strand
TTATCGCTAATAAAAATGCGGTTTTTTATCAAGAAATGGCAGCCCGATGTTATTTTTGTGCATAACTTTTTCAGCCGCACGCGGTTTGGAGGCGCTGGGCTGGCGCCGATGATTGGGATCGCCCACCTGGAAAAGTTTTGGTCGATGAAAACTTACGAAGCGGTTATTTCGCTTCGTCCTGACTCGGTCGCCTTAGCGAAAAAACAAGGTATTGCCGACGATAAACTTTTCGTTATTCCGAACACCTGTAATCTGACAAAGTCTTTCCCGACTAAGAAAAAATGGCCTGATGTGCCTGTTATCGGGGCAATAGGGCGTTTGTCTGATGAGAAAAACTTTGCAACGTTGATTCGGGCGTGCGCGCTATTAAAGCGCCAAAACATTCCGTTTAGGCTTGTTTTGGCTGGGTCAGGCGCCCAGGAAAATGAGCTGAAAAGCTTGGTTAAAAAAGAAGGGCTTGAGAACCTGGTCACTTTCTTGGGATTTGTAAAAGATGCCGCAACATTTTATCAATCTATAGATGTTTTTTGCGTACCGTCATCGTTTGAACCCTTTGGTCTTGTGTTACTTGAAGCAATGTTTTCATCAAAACCGATTGTCGCCAGTTCGGTGATCAGTTTTCAGCAAATTTTGACTGATGAAACGGGATTGCTCTCGGAAACTCGTTCGCCAGAGTCGTTTGCGAAAAATTTAGAATGGACGCTCAGTAATCCAGAAAAGGCAATCCAGATGGGGCGAAATGCCCGTGGGCATTACGATAAAAATTACGCGCCTGATGTGCTTTATAAAAAGCTGATGGGGATGGTTAAGACAGTGCAAGAACGCTAAAAATCAATCGCAAGTCAGGATGTTATACCAATCCCAATAAGTTTTTAATTAACTCCTATTAATTCTTCAATGTCATTAAGTTAAGCCGTTCGTGGTCGACTGCAAGGAGAGCCTGCCCCGCTTTATCGGGCATGCAGGAGGTAGGGCAACGCAGGAGCAGTTGCCGAGAGCTTGCCGAACCATGAACGGATTAACCATTCACCCTTTGACAGGCTTCACCACAAGGGTGATCTATGGACAGGCATCCTAACGTTGAGCTAGCCTTCAACCAGCTAAGAAACAATAAGATATGAATTTATTGGGATTGGTATTACGTAGTGCAGACGAGGCTGTTTTTTTCAGCTACGCCTCTTTTTTCCGGCTTTTGACGGTAGTTAAACTCATCTGTTAAGTTTCATAACGAATATCCACCACCACATAGCGCGTTGTCTGAACTTCGTTGCTAACCACCACTTCATCATCAAAAGTCTTTTTTAGCAGCACTTTGGCCAGCGGCGAATCAAGACTAATGTAGTTCTTTTTCGGATCGAGCTCATCGGCCCCGACGATGCGATAAGTTATTTCTTCGCCTTGTTCATTTTCCAGCGTTACCCAAGCGCTAAAAAATATTCTGTCTTGATCGTCCGGTGGCCTCGCTATTATATTAAGTGAGGGCATGCGTTTTTGCAGGTAATGAATGCGGCGATCTATGCCGCGTAATTCTTTCTTGCGGTAAATATATTCGGCATTTTCCGAGCGGTCGCCTTCGGCTGCTGCGGCTGATAGGGCTGCGGTAACTTCTTTGCGTTTATCCCACAGCTCCCGCGATTCAGTTTCCAGGTATTGGTAGCCTGTGTGCGTAATATAGGGTGAGGATTTAGCTTGAGGAGGTCGCCAGCGGGACATTTGGGTTCCTAAAATGTTGAAAAGCGGATGAGGAATTTTTTCGGACAAATTCCCGTTAACTCTTTATCATGAGCGCCTTTTAAATACAGAAGAAGGTTCTATCATGCAAATAGCGGACAATTTAGCGGTGTCATTTCATTATACGTTGACCAATGACGAGGGCGAAGTGATCGATACCTCAGAAGGTGATGAAGCGCTGGCATATCTGCATGGTTACGGTAACATCATTTCCGGCTTGGAAAGTGCCTTAACTGGTAAATCCGTTGGCGATAAATTTAAGGTACGCATTGATGCCGAAGATGCTTATGGCGAAATCGAAGATGACCGAGTTCAGATCGTTTCCATCGAAATGTTTGAAGGCGTTGATGAGCTGGAAGTAGGCATGCAGTTTCATGCCGATGTCAGTTCAGGTCCCGGCGTGATTACCATTATCAACATTGACGGCGATGACATCACCATTGACGGTAATCATCCATTAGCGGGTGTGCCGTTGACGTTTGATGTTGAAGTGGTTGATGTAAGACCGGCAACTGATGAAGAAATATCTCACGGACATATCCACGGCGCTGGTGGTCATCACCATTAATTTTTAGCTGGAAGCTTAATTAGTTAGCTGAGTGTAAAAATTTTCGTGTAAAACAGCTGTTAAATAATCTTTGGTAACCGGTCTGAGTAAAGGATCGAAAATTGATCCACGGCCGGCTTCCATTTTATAACCGTTAGTATTCATTGTATTGGCGGTTTGTGACACCTCTAGGTAACTCTTCCTGCGTCGTCTAACTCTAAATCTTTCACTACGGATTGGTAGTGGTAATTGTCACCTCTCCCTGCCAAACCGTTGAGGCAGTTAACAAACACGTTATTACGCCGTGATTTTCCTGTTAGTAGGATAAACACCGATAATGTCTCTTCGATCTTTTGCCTCAGCATGATCATTACCCGCAAGGCATAAATGCGGATGATTTTTAGAAACTCCCCCAGAATGACTCAACAAATAAGATAAGCGCTTATGGAAAATTACAGTTTGTACAGTTATGCCACTGCTGCGTTAGCCAATATATTTTTGTTGCCCATGGCGCTGCTGGGTTTTAAAAAAAATCCGGTGGCAATTCCGGTAATTATTGCGGCGCTGTTTTCTTTATGTTGGTCGGCAGTTATCTCTTTTACGTTGTATAACAGCGAGCTGTTTACCTCGGAAATTTTACCTGTTGAAACTTTGCGTAATGCGGGGTGGCTGTTTTTATTAAGCGTGTTGATTTCCCGGCAGCAATTTAGCAGTAATTACGTGCTGCTACTAAAGTCCCGTTTGGCCCAGGGACTAATTGTTTTTGTGGGTTTTATTTTTATTCTGGAAGCGTTGCCCGATTTTCGATACCAAGTGCAGCAATTCGTTGGACAAGATTTTCGCTTGGTGGCTCATGTGCTGTTTGCCATTATGGGCCTGATGATGGTGGAGCAACTTTATCGCAACTCTTCAATGGAAATGCGTTGGGCGTTAAAGTTTTTATGCTTGGGGCTAGCCTCCATTTTTATTATCGATTTTTTCGTTTACAGCAAATCGCTGCTATTTTCTCAGCTGGATTCAACGTTATGGAATTCACGTGGATTTATCAACGGTCTAGTGGTTCCTTTGTTAGCCGTTTCGGTGTATCGCCTGCAAACTGAAGATATTTTAAGGCTTTCCAGAATCACCGTTTCCAAAAAAGTTATCTTTCACACGACAGTCTTGTTTGGCACCGGGCTGTATTTGATTTTGATGTCGGTGACAGGCTTTTACATCCGCGATTATGGCGGTAACTGGGGCGAAGCCGCGCAACTCTTGTTTTCGTTTTTAGCGATATTGTTGCTGTTAGTGTTATTTGTGTCAGGCAAAGTCAGAGCCTTGGCCAAAGTGTATTTCAGTAAGCACTTTATCCACTACCGTTACGATTATCGTGATGAGTGGATTAAGTTGAGCAGAACTATTGCCCAGTTAAACTCAGTGAACGAGCTGTCAGGCTTTATCATTACGACCTTGGCGAGCTTGGTGGAAAGCAGTGGCGGCGGTTTATGGTTAAAAAATGAGCAAGGTGATTTTTATTTGGCGGAAGAAAACAATCCAGGCTTTGCGCCGCCTCAATTGCTACATGCGCATGACTCGCTCATCCAGTTTCTCATTGAAAAACAATGGGTGATTGATTTCGTGGAATACGTTAATGACCCTGATGTGTATGACGGTGTTGACTTATCACAATGGAATGCCGATAAAAACGATGTCTGGCTGATAGTGCCGTTATTCCGGCAAAATGAACTCGAAGCCCTGGTTGTGTTAACCCAAGCCAAAGTGCCCAGGCGGCTTAATTGGGAAGATCATGATTTGCTGAAAACCGTCGGTATGCAATTGGCAAATGCCTTGGCGCTTAGTCATGCCAGCGATGCGCTCTCTCGATCACGGCAATTTGAAGCGTATAACCGGCTTTCAGCTTTTTTAGTACATGACCTAAAAAATCTGGTCGCACAAATTTCGTTGATTGTTAAAAATGCCGAAAAACATAAACGTAATCCGGAGTTTGTTGATGATGCCATCGCCACCTTGGAAAATGTGGTCAGTAAAATCGACCATTTATTGGCCCAGTTAAAAAAAGGCAATGTCCAAAGCGATACCCGCACCTTGGTTAATTTGGTTGATATTGCCCATGATGTGGCGATACAACAAGCCGGCAATACTCCCGCGCTACAACTGGATATACGGCACGATGTGATTGAAGTATTAGCGGAAAAAGAAAAGATGACTGCGATCCTAGGGCATCTTGTGCAAAATGCTCAAGAAGCGACAGATGCTGATGGCTTCGTCAGACTTGAACTAAGCTGTGATGACAGTCAGGCGTTTATTAAAGTGATTGATGACGGTCATGGTATGGACAGTAAGTTTATTGCCGAGCGTTTATTTAAGCCATTTGATACCACCAAAGGCAACGCCGGCATGGGCATTGGCGTCTACGAGGCTCGGGATTACATCGTAAAGTTAACAGGACAAATCGTGGTTGAAAGCCAACCGGGTGAAGGGTCAGTTTTCAGCATTAGCTTACCGTTAGGTGAACGCAATAGTTAATTTACAACAAAGGTTAAGTCACAATGGACGATAAGAAAATATTGCTCGTGGTCGAGGATGACCCGGGCTTACAAAAACAATTTAAATGGAGTTTTGAGGCCTATCAAACCATTATTGCCGGTAAGCGCAGTGAGGCAATTGCAGCATTAAGACGGCACGAACCTAAAGTGGTGACGTTAGATTTAGGGTTGCCGCCAGATCCTACCAATGCCAGCGAAGGATTAAAAACACTGACTGAAATTTTGGCGTTGGCGCCCGCCACTAAAGTCATTGTTGTTACCGGTAATGATGATCGTGAAAATGCTATCAAGGCTGTTGCCATGGGCGCTTACGATTTTTACCAAAAGCCGATTGATATTGACGTACTCAATTTAATTATCGCGCGGGCCTTTCATTTGTATGAACTGGAGCAAGATCATCTAAATCATCATCACACAAGTTCAGAACCGTTGACGGGCATTATTGCCTCGTGTCCCAAGATGCAAGAGCTATCTCGAACCATTGAAAAAATAGCGCCAACACGAGCGACAACATTGTTGTTAGGCGAAAGCGGTACGGGTAAAGAAGTGCTGGCTCGCGCCATCCACGCGCTAAGTGACCGCTCCGATCAAGCTTTTATAGCGGTAAATTGCGCGGCAATCCCTGAAAACCTGTTGGAAAGTGAGTTGTTCGGTTATGAGCGAGGCGCTTTTACCGGTGCGACTCAGCAAACCAAGGGCAAAATAGAATATGCCAATAAAGGGACTTTTTTCCTCGATGAAATCGGCGACTTACCGATTAATCTGCAAGCTAAACTGCTTCGTTTCCTTCAAGAACGTACTATCGAACGCATTGGCGGCAGACAAGAAATTCCAGTGGACGTGCGGGTGTTGTGTGCAACGCATCAAAATTTACAAACCTATATTGACGATGGCAGGTTCCGCAGTGATTTGTACTATCGGCTAAGTGAATTTACCATCAACATTCCGCCGTTAAGAGATCGGGTCGGCGACGCGGTTGTTATTGCGCATGTATTAATAAAACGCTTTTGCGAACAGCACAATAAAAAATTAAAAGGTTTTAGTTCTGATGCCATTCGGGCAATTGAATGTTATACCTGGCCCGGCAATGTCCGCGAACTTGAAAATAGAATTAACCGAGCGGTGATTATTTCCAATGACGCCAGTATCAGCGTTAAAGATTTGGAATTGGATAGTGACAATACACTGCAAAATGAACGAGCCCCGTTTAATCTAAAAGAAGTCCGCGAAGCCGCTGAATCCATGGCCATTAGACGGGCGTTGTTTCACACCAAAAATAATATATCCAGCACCGCCAAGTTACTCGGTGTTGCCAGGCCGACGTTATATTCTTTGTTAAGCAAATATGGCATTGAGGTTGACGAATAAAATAAGCCGATTGCGTATAATCATCCGTTAAATCAGCTTTTTAATGTTCGGCTCTTAGCGAGAAACAGCCCCATGCCCCAAATCGTCGTTTGTGCTTTATATAAATTTGTCACACTGGAAAATTATCAGGCATTACGTCAGCCGCTGACTGATGTGATGGAAGCCAACCAGATTCGGGGCACGTTGCTGCTGGCGGTTGAGGGTATCAACGGTACGGTGGCGGGTCCACGGCAAGGCATTGATAATTTGCTTAACTGGTTGCGCAGTGACCCGCGTTTGGCAGATCTCGACTGCAAAGAATCAATCACCAACCAGCCGCCTTTTAAGCGCACTAAAGTTAAACTCAAAAAAGAAATCGTCACCATGGGCGTGCCGGGCATCGATCCTAAACAGGTTGTTGGTACTTATGTAGCGCCAAAAGATTGGAATAGCCTGATTGATGACCCTGAAGTGTTGCTGGTGGATACCCGCAACGATTACGAATTCCAGGTGGGTACCTTTAAAAACGCCATCAACCCCAATACCACCAGCTTTCGAGAGTTTCCGGAGTTTGTAAAACAACACCTGGATCCGAATACGCATAAAAAAGTCGCGATGTTTTGCACCGGCGGCATACGTTGCGAAAAATCTACCGCTTTTCTTAAAGAACAAGGTTTTGCCGAGGTTTATCACCTGAAAGGCGGCATACTAAAATATCTCGAGGATGTACCGGCTGAGCAAAGCCGCTGGCAAGGGGAATGCTTTGTGTTTGATGATCGCATTACCGTCAATCACCAACTCGAGCAAGGCAGTTACGACCAATGCAACGCTTGCCGCATGCCTATTACTGAAGAAGACAAAGCCAGTCACAAATATCAGCAGGGCGTCAGTTGTCCACATTGCTATCAACAAATTACCCCAGAGCAAAAAGTCCGCTTTATGGAGCGGGAAAAACAACTGGAGTTGGCCAAAAAACGCGGTGAAGCCCACATTGGTGCAGATGCAGCCAAAACACTAGTTGCCAAGCGCGAGGCTAAACGTTTACGTCAGCAAACCTTGGCAGCAAAAAGCTAGCTTGGCTAAGCCATGAAATCTGAACTTCTAGGCCACAAAGCGCCGTTATTATCCGTATCAGATTGGGTTCAGGGCGATCCTGTCAATTTTGATCAGCTTATCGGCAGGGTCGTATTAGTCGAAGTGTTTCAAGTCAACTGCCCCGGCTGTTTTTTGTACTCTCTGCCCACGGTCACCAAATTGCATCAGCGCTATGCCGATCAGGGCTTGTCAGTGTTGGGTGTGGCAACCGCGTTTGAGGATTTTGACAAAAACACGCTGGAAAACTTAACCCGTTTAGCTGAAACCGGTGCGGTCGTTGGCGAAACATTGCGAGTGTTAAGTGAGAACGATCTATTGATTGATGGTTGCCTAAGCTACCGAATCCCATTTCCGTTAGGTATGGATCGATTACAAAAATGCGGAAATGAGGCCACTCAAACCGACATCGACGATTTTATCCATGGCCGCATCCCTGATTTTTCTTTGCAGTCCGAAACTTACCAGCAGCAGATCCGTGTGCGTGTTGAGCAGTATTTACAGCATCTTATTTACCGGGCGGAAACCTTTGAACGTTTCGAGCTAAAAGGTACCCCATCCCATATCCTGGTCGATAAACAGGGGATTTTAAGAGATTGCGCGTTTGGCGATTATCCCGATCTGGAAGCGCGAATAGTGGGTTTGCTGAAAGAGTAACTCGCTCTAATAATGCGGCGGCACTTCATCATTTGCTTGAGGAGTACCAACACCTTCGGAAGACACACTTTTGATACGGTCATTCAGTAATTTACAAGTGGCCTCCAAGCGGGTGATCTGTTGCTGCTGCGCACTGACGATTCTATTTAATTCCTGCAACAAATCTTCCTGATAAGCAGCTTTTATTTCCAGTTCGATAATGCGGTCATTCATAGTTAGCGCCTAAATTACTTTTGAGAATTGCTGCTGCTTTTTTTGCGCCAAGTATTTATCAAACACCATACAAACATTACGTATCAACAACCGGCCTGCCGGTAACACGCTAATGTCCTTTGATGTGAGTGATAGCAAACCATCCGCCTGCATAATTGCCAATACCCGCAGCTCATCGGCAAAGTAATGGCTGAAATCGATACCAAACTGCTGTTCGATAGGACTGAAGTTCAGCGAAA
>JAQTQN010000120.1 GCA_028712225.1 Methylobacter sp. | reverse complement strand
CTTTGCCGTCGGCCTTGATGTCTACTGGTTCTGGTCTTTTGTAGACATACAAATCAGTGCCTGCCGGCACTTTAAAGGTGCCGGTGGTAGTGCAACCGGTGACCATGACCAGTACCGCCAAGGCTAACGCTATTTTTTTTATCATTGTGATTTTCTCCAGGTTGAGTGGGACCTTAATTATCCCAGCGCTTAAAAATCAAAGAGGTATTGATGCCGCCGAACGCGAAATTGTTACTCATTACATAGTCGCAATCGAGTTTGCGGACATCCTCTTTAATGTAGTCCAGCCGGGCACATTCCGGGTCAATGTTGTCAAGATTGGCCGTGGCATGAAACCAGCCTTCATTCATCATATTGATCGCGACCCAGGCTTCCAGCGCTCCGCAGGCGCCCAGAGTGTGACCGGTAAAGCTTTTCATTGAACTGATGGGGGTATTGCCGCCAAACACCGCAAAGGTTGCATGGCTTTCTGCTTTGTCGCCGTGTTCGGTGGCGGTGCCGTGGGCACTGATATAACCGATGGCCGCGGGTTCAAGCTGCGCATCTTGTAACGCCAAGCGCAGAGCAATCTGCATGCTGGCACTGTCGGGTTGGGTGACATGCAAGCCGTCGGAATTAGTGCCGAAGCCGACCAGCTCGGCGTAGATGTTAGCGCCACGCGCCAAGGCGTGTTCGAGTTCTTCTAAAATAAGCGTGCCGGCACCTTCGCCTATTACCAGGCCATCACGATCTCGATCGAAAGGCCGGGGGCTTTTATCGGGCTCGTCGTTGCGCAAACTGGTAGCAAATAAGGTATCGAAAACAGCCGCTTCCGTAGCGGAAAGTTCTTCTGAACCACCGGCAACCATCACTTGCTGACGGCCGTATTTGATCGCTTCATAGGCATAACCGATACCCTGACTGCCGGAAGTGCAGGCGCTGGAGGTGGTATACACTCGGCCATTGATGCCGAAAAACAAGCCGATATTGACGGGCGCCGTGTGTGCCATCATGCGGATGTAAGACGTGGCGTTGAGGCCGTCAACCGCATGATTAATCAGCATGTTCCCGAATTCGGCCACTGCATCCAGACTACCGGCGCAACTGCCGTAGGCAATACCCGTTTGCCCGCTGCTAAGACAAGGATCGTTTAACAAACCGGCATCGATCAGTGCCAATTCGGTAGCGTAAGTCGCCAGCAACGCTACCCGGCCCATGCTGCGAGTCTGTTTTCTGGTGTAATGAGACGGCTTAACAAAATTCACCGGCGCAGCCAGACGGGTGTTCAAGCCTTCATATTTCGCCCAATCATGCATGGTTCGAATGCCGGTGACCTTGTTTTTAAGGCGCTCAGAAACGGTCTGCCAATCGTTGCCGATAGGGGAAATACCCGCCATGCCGGTAACTACAACGCGTTTTAGCATAAACCACCATTCACGGAAATAACCTGCCGGGTAATGTAAGCGGCATCTTCAGACATTAAAAATGCTACCAGTGCCGCAACCTCTTTCGGGCTTCCGACTCTGCGGGCTGGAATCATTTTTTTTATTTCCTCCAATGGTAATTCGTTGACCATATCTGTTTCGATCAGGCCGGGTGCCACACAATTAACGGTGATGTCGCGTTTAGCCAATTCCAGCGCCAAGGCTTTGGTGGCTCCGATAATACCGGCTTTGGCGGCACTGTAATTGACCTGGCCGCGGTTGCCCATTATTCCAGATACTGACGATAAGGTGACGATACGTCCAGGCTTGCGTCGCCGGACCATTGGCATGACTACCGGCTGCAACACGTTGTAAAAACCATCAAGATTGCTGTGAATAACGCTGTCCCATTCTTCGCCTGTCAACGAAGGAAAGGCGTTGTCGGCAGTAATACCGGCATTGCAGACCACGCCGTAATAAGCGCCGTGAGCTTCAATATCCTGATTGATTTGTTCGCTGCATTGCGCGCGATCGGCAATATCGAATTGTAAAATCCGTGCGGATCGGCCCAATTGCTGGATTTCTATAACAACTTCTTCGGCCTGAGCGCGCTGACTACGGCAATGGACCACTAAATCGAAGCCCTGTTTAGCGAGGTACAGGGCGATGGCTTTACCAATGCCGCGACTGGAGCCGGTGACTAAAATAGTTTTATTCATTTGTGTTGATGCTGTTAAATGTCTTGAGGCCTTTCTCAGTTAGGCTCCAATAATTATTGGGTTTACCTGTGGTAACTCCCAACTCGTTTTTCTGGAGCCAATCGAGTACTTCAATTACTTTTTCGTGAGGAACGTTCGATGCTTTTTGGATGCCTTGAACGGTTCGCCTGGTGTATTTACTATCACCGAGTGCCTTGATGATTTTGATTGCAGTTTCGCCGGTGCCAAACGCTTCCATTCGAATGCTTAAACCACCAATGTCAACCGTTGTTTCGGGTTCTGTTTCTTTAATGATGATGGGTGCTACTTCTTCTTTAAGTTTCTTAACTTCATTCTTTGCTTCCTCTGCCTCACGAAGTAACTTTTGTGTGAGTGTTTGAATCATCGACTTCGAAGCGATGGCTCCAAGCAAGCAAAAGCCAAAAAAAACAAATGCGTCTGATTTAGAGGCGCTTCCGGCGAGAAGGCCTGATAGTAATGAGCTTGAAATAGTATTGAGAAATAGAGGAACGAGGAATGCTGCTCCGAGACCGATAATCACTGACCCAAAAGCATCGTATTTTGTGGATTCGGCTGTCCGTGCCAGAGCGAAATTTACTACCCCTCCAAATACACCAGCTATGGACATTAGGGCAATTGCATCGCAAGTAGTCATGTGATTTCTCCGGAATTATGAAGTTTGGTTGTTTAACGGCGGTTGATAGACATTCAGATTAGCGGTGATGTCCACATCATCGCCCAAAATTCGGCAGTCGAAAACGCTTAAATTATCATCTTGGAAAATTCTTTCGACCGCGATCGTCAATTTTGCGCCAACCCTGAATTTACCGGTATTGCTGCTATAACGCCGGGTACCTAGTAGAAAACCCAAGCGAATGGGCTGCTTGGCTTGTTTGGCGGCGATGCCCGCATACGCGGCGACGGTTTGCGCCATGTATTCAATGCCAACCCAGGCGGGAACGCTGTTTTCATCACCGGCCAGCAGGCCGTCGCCGCGCACCAGCAGTTCAGCGCTCAATCGATTGTCGTCATAATCAATAACTCGATCCAGCAATACCATCTCACCGCTATGCGGAATCAGCGAGGCAATATCATTCATGCACGCGTCACCACAATGGATAAATTACTGCCGCCAAACGCAAACGAGTTGCTTTGGCAGGTGTTGATTTTACGGCCTAAACAGTTGCCGTTTTCTACCAAGTTTAACGGCGGCAATGTCTCATCCGGTTCGTCATCATTAATATTGGGAATCAACGTCCCGAGCTCATCATTGCTGGTTAATAATAGCCAACAAAAAGCCAATTCCAATGCCGCTGCTGCGCCCAGGGTATGTCCGGTCATGCCTTTGCTGGAACTTGCCGCGACCGATGTGCCGAATAAGGCATTCACGGCCTTGCTTTCCATCCCATCATTCAACATTGTCGCCGTGCCGTGCAAGTTTATGTAATCAATTTGTGCAGGAGTTTTACCGGCATCATCCAGGGCAATCTGCATGGCCCTGATTACCTGAGTTGCCTCTGGATCAGGTGCAGAAAAATGATGTGCATCGCTAGTTACACCAATGCCTTCTAATATCACCGGCCCGGGTTCAGTGCTTAATACAAACAGACTGACGGCTTCACCCACATTAATGCCGTTACGGTGCTTGCCAAAGGGCTTGCACAAGCCGGTGCTGATAGATTCTAACGCGGCAAAACCATTGGTGGTTAACCCGCATAAACTGTCGGCACCGCCCACGATCACTGCATCGCATAACCCCAACCGGATTAAACGCCGCGCCGAGGCAAACGCCTTGCCGCTGGAAGAGCACGCCGTCGAGATCGTGTAGGCCGGACCTTGAACGCCCAAAACATCGGCCAAAAAATCAGCACCGGCGCCCATTTGCTGCTGCTTGTAATGATATTGTTCCGGCATTGCACCATGCTCGGCCATATAAGCTAAAGCTAACTCGGTGTTGCGCACACCGGAAGTGCTGGTACCCAGCACAATACCGATCCGGTCAGCGCCAAATTTGGCGATCATGTTCGTCACTGTCAGCTGAATCTGGCTTAATGCCGCCAACAGCAGACGATTATTGCGGCAGTTATAAATCCCCACCACCCCCCCTTTTTCAAAGGGGGGGAATGAATTGATTTCCGGTAACTCCGCCGCAACCCGGCCGAGCCACTGCATCTGTCCAAACTCATCACAGGGCACCAATCCCGAGCGATCGCCAGCCAACAAACGCGTTAACACTTCCGTTTTGCTATTACCGGCCGCACACAGTAGGCCTACGTCATTAAGGTACAGGGTCATAACTTATGGTTTTAATATGTAGCCGGTAATGGTACTGAAAATTAACCAGATCAACCTCTTTAGGCCACACGGGATCGGGTATTAGATAATCGACTTCCACTAGTTTTTTATCTTCGAGATATAAAATACGTTTTTTTTCAGCGACTTCCAACCGCCATTGGGCAGGGAGAATTTTTTGCAGCTCGGCAAGCGGCCAGTAAACCAACTGCAAATCGGTAATGAAGAATTCAGGATTGAGCGATGCCGGTAGTAACGGGCTTTTATCCGCTACGATGGTTTTGCCGTCGTAAGTCAAATTAAACAAACTCAAGCCGTCATTACTGAGCCCGGATATCGCGATATGCTGCGCATCCAATTCCAGAACTGCCAGCAGGGATTCCTGTCGGTCGGCCCATACGGCGGTGAGTTGCTGCACGACACGCCGGGCTGGGCCTACAGGTTGGGCCATCGGCATTACTACCGGCTTGTCTGCAACTTGTCCGGGCGGCATTAGTACACAAGCCGTTAAACTCAAACATAAGACGCTGGCTAATAATCTTGGCGACATATTTCAGCAAGTGTATCCAAACGGGGGCGGGCATTTTTAACATAGGGATTATTTTCATCCCAGGCATAACCCGCCAGTATTGAACTGATCATGGCCTTGATTTCAGGTTGTTGTTTTGGATGAAAAATAACGTCCTGAAAGCGGCCGTCGTACCAGGCATCGACGAATACCCGGAAGGCATCGACGCCTCGTTGCAAAGGTACGGCGTAGTCTTTTTGCCAATCCACCACTTCATTGTTATTAAATTGCCTGACCAATGCATCTGCCGCCAATGTGGCTGATTTCATCGCAATGGTTACCCCGGAGGAAAACACCGGGTCCAAGAATTCACCGGCATTGCCTAATAACGCATAACCGTTGCCAACCAGGCTTTTGACATTGGCGGAATAACCGACGATGGTGTTGATTTGCTCATCGAACACTGTGTTTTCAAGCAAGCTGGTTAAACTGGCATCCTGATTGATGATGTCCTGCAGCGCTTGGTTGTAATCGTCCCGGCCATTAAAAAACGCCGGCTCGGCCACCACGCCGATGCTGCTGCGACCGTTGCTGAACGGAATCAGCCAATACCAGACATCTTTATGTTCAGGATGCACGGTGATGCGGATTTTGTTTCTATCAAACCGGTTGTCGGTAATGCGGTCTTCAATATGCCCGAAAATGGCCTGCCTGACCGGAAATCCGGACGGCGATTCCAACTCCAAAAGCTTAGGTAAAATGCGTCCAAACCCGCTGGCATCTAAGACAAAATCGGCGCTGACCGTGGTGACTTCGCCTTGAGCATCACGGACGGTGAGCTGCGGTTTGTTAGCCGTAAAATCGGCGGCGATTACCTCAACTTGCCACTGTATCTCCACACCAATACGGATGGCTTCATCCGCCAGTACTTTATCAAAGCGGCCGCGCTGCACCTGAAAGGTCGTACCCATGCCGGGGCTGAATTTGTCTTCAAAATTAAATTCGGTCTGCCGATTCTGGTGTACAAAAGAGGCGCCGTTTTTAAATTGAAATCCGGCATCAATAACTGCATCCAGCATTCCGGCCTGTTTTATAAATTCCATGCATTGCGGCAATAAACTTTCACCGATACTAAAGCGCGGAAACAGCTGTCGCTCCAGAATGGTCACGTCAAACCCCTGGTTTTGCAGCAGGGCACCGGCGATGCTGCCGGAAGGTCCGGCGCCGATAATGATGATTTTGTGTTTAGCGTTATTTGTCATGTGTTTGTCCTATAAATCCTTGTCTGAATCCCACCAACGGCGCGCACAGTAAGGCCGTGGTGATACCGGCCGTTAACGTAAAACCAAAGGCATGCACGATCTCTGTGGAACTGGTTGCCAATAGGCCAAACGCCAGCAAGGTCGTCAATGCCGACAGTGTCACGCCCAGCGATGTGCTGGCGCGCCGGTCGCCAGCCATGAAAAAGAACAGCCCGTAATCAACCCCAATGCCCAATACCAACAACAGCGCAAACAGGTTGAACAAGCTGAACAATTGATTAAACCAACCCAGCATCGCCAGCGACACAGCCAGCGACAACACCGGCACCGCCATAATAGTTAAGGCATTGCGCCAGCCGAACTTAAAGCCCAAGCCCGCCAACGCCAGCGAGAATGCCGCCGCCAATAAGCCACTGGCCCGGATTCTGTAGCGAGCAAACAACGACGATACCGACTCGACTTGATCAACCCAGACGACACCCGGCAAATCTTGCAGCGCGGGTAATGCGCCGAGATCGGCAATGCCGGTTAAGACGACCGTGCTTTGGCAACGCCCGGCATTGCAGCCTAGCCACAACGACTGTTTACTTTCATCGGCATTGGTCAGCCATTCCGGCAAGGTCAGCGTGTTACTTTCAGCGTCTTTAAATTGCTGGAGCTGAGTAGTCACCGCTTCATTATCAAACCCAAGCTCAGTCATATAGCGTGCCAGCAAGCCGGACTCTGCCAATTTATTTTTTAACAGTTGGTAATTTTGTTGCTGCTGATTTTCAGTCGGCCAATATTGACTCAAGCCTTCAGCACTTGTCAGTACTTTTTGCTGCTTTAACGCTTGCAGGCGTTCCAACAACTGTTGCTCATGTTGATACCAGTCGGCTTGATCTTTTCCTGACACCAGAAAAAACTGGCTGTCATGCGTTATCGGCAACAAAGACCGTATTTTGTCGGCAGTTTGCAGCAGCTCGGCCGGTGCCGATTGCAGTAAGCGGACATCGTCTTGCGGGCTTAACGTCCATAGACCGCCTGCGATAAAAACCAGTATCAATACACTAAGCACGCGGCGGTTTTTTAAAAGCCACAGCGGCCAATGCTGTTCCCAATAAGTGGTAAGTTTAAGTATGCCCGGCTCATGATCGAATTTGAATCCGGTTAACAACAACGGAAACAGCAGCACCACCGTCAGCCAGGCGACCAACAAACCAACGGCAGAAAACAACGCCACTTCCTGCAACCCGGGAAACGGTGAAAAGCCCAATCCCGCATAACTTAACAGATTGCTTAATAGCCCAAAGGAAAGTCCCGGCAGAATAAACTTCAAGCCTTTACGAGGATTCCAATCCTTTTCGCCGAAACTGTCACATAAAAAATGCTGGGCATAGTCATCGGCAACGCCGATCAAGCTGGCGCCGAATACCAGGGTAAGAATATGGATCTTGCCGAAAAACAGCACGCAGATTACCAGCGCCGCAAACAGGCCGGAGCCGATTGCCAACGCCGATAACAACAACGGCCGGACACTGCGAAAAGTAAGCCACAGCAAGACAATAATGCCGATACTGGAACCCACACCGACCGTGGAAATTTCCTGTTTGGCAGACTCTGCGCCATGTGCGGTAAACAGCGGCATGCCGGTTACCAGCAACTCGCCGCCTGCTGTTTTGATTTGGCTTTCTGCACTATTCGCCAGACTCAACAAGGTTTCCAGCTTATCCAGCTGCAAACGGTTATCCTGTAAATCGGTCAAGATCAACGCCCAATACCGATGTTGATCAGACAAAACCACGATGCCTTGTTCCAGATTTAACTTGATAGGATTTTGCGCGCTGAAATAGCGGCTGAAGAGCAACAACGGATCGCGTTCGAAATCCGCCGATTGCATCTGGCCGATGGGGCTGTTGAGTATTTCTAGGTTTTGCTTGATTAGTTCATCGGGGTTTTTAGCTACTATTTCTCGGGATTGCTTATCCAACAATTGATAGCGATACGGAAACAGTTGCTGATATTGCTTGATGTACGTCTGCTGGGAAAACTCCAGCACCACTTTGTTAAACAGTTGGCTTTGTTGCAATTGCTGTTTAAGGTTTCGGGCATGGTCGATAGCTTCTGCCGACGTTGCCGCACCCGCCAGCCAGATGACTTTTTTGTTGATCAGCTCATTATGCTGCTGAATGGCTTTGGCGACTTCCGGCTGCTGCTCGTTGGCGGGCAACAACGCTAAAAAACTGGTCTCCAGCCAGTCTTTCGTCA
>JAQTQN010000119.1 GCA_028712225.1 Methylobacter sp. | reverse complement strand
CCGCAGCCATTGTGTTTCAAAAAGGCGCGTTGCTCTTCGGTTTCCACGCCCTCTGCGATAATTTGCATATCGAGTAAGTTGCTGGTCATACCGATCAGGGTTTGCACAATGACCGAATCAGTGTGGTTGACACCAATGTTATGCACAAAACTCCGATCGATCTTGAGTTGATCAAACGGCAAGTGCGTCAGGTAAGACAGTGACGAATAGCCGGTACCAAAATCATCTAATGAGAAGCCGACGCCTAATGCTTTAAGTGCGTGCATTTTTTCGGTGATTTGGGTTTGCTCATTGAGCAACATGCTTTCGGTAAGCTCCAGCTTAAGGCGGGAGGGATCAATAGCCGACTTTTCCAAAATGTCAGTCATTTGTTTTACAAAGTCGATTTGATGGAACTGATGCGCGCTAACATTGACCGCCAATTGTAAGTGTTGCGTTTGCGGATTGCTTTCCCAGCGTTTAAGTTGCGCGCAGGCAGATTCCAGCACCCACTGACCGATCGCTAAGATCAGCCCGGTTTCTTCCGCCAACGGGATAAAATCCATCGGTAGAATCAGGCCACGCTCCGGATGTTGCCAGCGGATTAATACTTCGCCGCCGACAATCTGACCATCATGGGTGATTTGTTGTTGGTAGTAGAGAATGAATTGCTTTTGCTCGAGCGCAACGCGCAAATCGGCTTCCATTGCAGCACGTTCAATGATTACCGCTTGCATCGCCTGATCGAAAAAGCACAAATTATTACGGCCTCGGTGCTTGGCTTGATACATAGCAATATCGACGTGTCGCAGCAACTCATCTTCCGGCACTGCATGATCGTAAAACATGGTCGCGCCGATGCTGGATGAGCACCGATAGTCATGGCCGTTAAGCAGATAGGGCGCGTTCAAGGCGGCCAGTATTTTTTTACCGGAAATCTCCGCGTGAATGGCGGCTTCTTGCACATTCTCACTCAGGTCTTCCAACATCACTACAAACTCATCGCCACCTAGACGGGCCGCAGTATCGTTCTTGCGCACGCTGCTTAACAGCCGTTGGGCAACTTGCTGGAGTAATAGGTCGCCGACGTTATGTCCTAGCGTGTCATTCAAGGTTTTAAAATTATCCAGATCAATAAATAGCAGCGCGCCGTATTTCCTGCTGCGCGCGCTAGCGGCCATCGCTAAGTGCAATCTGTCTTTTAGCAGTTGCCGGTTAGGTAAATCGGTTAAAGGATCGTAGAAAGCCAGGTGTTCAAGTTGATCTAAGGCGACTTTTTGTTGGGTGATGTCGGTCATCGCGATGCGCAACATCGCTGCCTCATCCTTCATCATTTTGGGCAGGCAGTTGAGGTGGGCATAAAACAGGGAGTCATCGGCACGCGTCATCTGCAGACCACACTCGTGCTTGTTATTGTCGCCTTGGTCATGCTCCATCATGTTCAGGAATAGTCGATGCCAGCGTTCGCGGTCCGGCTGCGCGACAAATTGGGAGAATCGCCGTTTTAGCAGTTTGCTTCGCTCCCATCCCAACATCGTAGATCCTGTCAGGTTGATTTCGGTAATCAGACCTTCACGGCTGATCGTGATGTAGCCTACCGGGGCAAACTCATACAAATCGATATAGCGATCCCGCGCTTCTTCCAATGAGCTATAGGCTCTGCGCAATTCCTCATTCTGCATTTCCAGTTCTACTTTGTGGACAAGCAGTTCATGCAGCAATATTTCGGCCGGCTGAGAACTTATCTGGTCTGGCGATAAACTCACCACCATAGCTTCGGCTTGTTCTCTAAGTGATTTGCGCCTCTCACTGCCATCCCATTTTGGGTTCATGACTTATTCTCCTTAACGGGTTCATCACCAATATCTTCAGTTGTTAATAAGATTAACGACGATTGATTAGCCTTACCAACCAGTCGGCGTGCATTCAAACGCATCTTGTGGTGCCCGATAACCGGAAAATCATGCTCCACCACATAACCTTCAACGGCCTGATCACGGGGCAAGATAATTTCTAACATTTCACGCAAGGCTGCAATATTCCACTGGTTGTTGCCCAAATCGTAAATCTTGCGACCCACCGTGTCTGAAGCGACCACTTGAAAGTATTGGTAAAAGGCGCGATTGGCAGAGACCACCTGCAAATCACTATCTAATACCAATAGCGGTGCGCGGATGGTATCGACAATACTCTCGGCCAGCTCTCGTGCCAGTTGCACAGCCGCCTCCGCCTCAATGCGTTTGCTGATGTCGGTAAAGGTCAGCACCACGCCTTCAATGATGTTATCCAGCGTGCGATAAGGCTGAATACGCACCAGATACCAGGCGCCGTTATCAGTGCGAACCTCCTGTTCAATCGGTACCAGCGACTCCAGCACCGCCTGTGCTTTACTGAGCAGATCGTCATTATCAAGGTTGGATTTGATGTCAATCAACGACCGCCCTACGTCGGTAGGCACCAGCCGGTAAATATTGGTGGCCTCGCGCGTGAAGCGGCGAATAAGCATGTGGCCATCAAGAAATACGGTGCCGATGTTGGTGTTGTCGAGCAGGTTTTTCATGTCGTTTTGCATGCCTGCCAATTGCTCTATTTTGGCCTGCAGTTCTGCATTGACGGTGATGAGTTCTTCATTGACCGATTGCAGCTCTTCTTTGGAGGTTTCCAATTCTTCATTGGTCGATTGCAGTTCCTCATTGGTGGACTGCATTTCTTCGTTGGTCGATTTAAGTTCCTCATTGGAGGCCTGTTGTTCTTCACTGGCGGCCTGATGGCTTTCTTTCAGGTAAGCCAGATCGCGCTCCAGCTCTTCAATCCGCCCCAATTCAACTGTTTTCAGCACCCGTTTACGCCCCGGTTTAACAACCGGACTGGCGACGTCCTGAAAACTGACCAGCAATAGATTTTGATTGCCTTCCTGGCTTGACAAGGGCCGAACACTTAGGTTGACCGTTGAGAATCCGCCGTTGGTTTTGACCTGTATTGGCCTGTTCAGCGTAGGCGTGCCATCACCGACAGCCGCACGCATGGCACCACGCAGCTCAAGCTCTAAGCCTTCTCGGGCCATTTCCACGACATTAAGACTCGCCTGTCCGGGTGCCGGACGCAGGTATTTACCGGTATCGCCATGCACATAAAGCAGGTCACCCTTAAGATCGGTCACTACCGAGGCAGGGGCAAAGCATTGCACCAACACTCTGCGGGTCAGTTCGGCAAAGTTGGTTTCTTTAGGGGGTTTCATAACTTCATCAGGCGCTTTACCGGCAGAATCCGCCGTCCAGGATAAAACTTGCGCCATCGCTTTACGGGTAAAGCTTTTACTATGGATGGCGCAATAGAATTTCCATTTGCGGTTGAGTGCTGAAAATAGTTCTATATGGTTACCGATACTCTCCGAGGGCGACAGAAACAGTACGCCACCCGACTTGAGTGCGTAGTGAAATGTTGGAATCAGCCTGTTCTGTAGTTCGCCTTCCAGGTAGATCATCAAATTACGGCAACTGAGCAAATCAAGTCGGGTGAAAGGCGGGTCTTTAATCACGTTCTGGATAGCGAACACCACCATTTCGCGAATTTCTTTTTTGACCCGATAACCGGCATCTTCCTTAACAAAGAAGCGACGCAGGCGTTCCGGGGTGACATCCTGAGCGATATTGGGTGGATAAATACCGGCCCGGGCTATAGCAATAGCGTCATCCGCCAAATCGGTACTGTAGATCTGCACTTTAAACTCTTGATGCGATTTATCCAGTAACTCGCGCAGCAGTATCGCGATGGAATAGGCTTCTTCGCCGGTCGCACAACCTGCCACCCAAACACGGAATTGATAATCATCAGGTTTGTCTTGGCACAATTGCGGCAGGATTTCATTTTCCAGCACGGCAAATGCCTCAACGTCGCGGAAAAAGCTGGTAACGTTAATTAATAGTTCCTTGAACAGAGTCTGCACCTCAACCGGATTTTCTTTGAGATAACGGGCATAGACGTCAGTGTCGACAATATTGTGTTGCGACATACGGCGCTCAATGCGGCGGCCAATGGTGCTTTTTTTGTAAAGAGAAAAATCGTGACCGGTACTGCTGCGTAATTGCATCAAAATACGGTTTATGCCGCCGGCTGCCGGGGTGACTTCCGTTTGAATGGTAAAACTGCGGGTATCGGCCAGCAGCGCTGCCGACATTTTATCGACGGGCAGCACCTGGGTGGCATAACCCGCCTGAATAACGCTGGTGGGCATACCGTCATATTTAGCCGTGGACGGCTCCTGAGCCAGCGTGATGCCGCCGGCACCCAGGATGGCGCGACACCCGAGCGTGCCATCGGTGCCGGTACCGGAAAGAATAATTCCGATCGCCATTTCTTGCCGGTCTTCCGCCAATGAGCGCAAAAAAGCATCAATCGGCAAGCGCTGCCCGCGTGGCTCACTAGGGACACTCAGTTGCAGTTTGCCGTGGAATATTGCCATATCGCGATTGGGTGGAATGACATACACGCAGTTGGGCGCCACCGGGATTTGATCTTGCGCCTCGACCACTTGCATAGTCGTAGTGCGCTGCAGAATTTCAGTGAGCAGGCTGGCATGGCTGGGGTCAAGATGCTGCACCAACACAAACGCCATGCCGCTATCAACAGGCGCATGGCGGAAAAATTGCTCTAAGGCTTCTAAGCCACCTGCAGAAGCACCTATGCCGACAATCGGGAAGGTAGCGCTGATGTGTTTAGAAACTTCGAGGGACTGAGTTGAATGCGGGCTTGGCGCTGTCGATTTATTCGCTTTCAGAAAAACTCCCGGGCGGAAAATTCAATTGTTTATTCATTCTACAGCGTTAGTTTCTGGATGTTGACGGTTTGCGTCCTACATCTACAAATTATGTAGGAAAATGCCTTGCCCGCAAAATAATCTAATAAAATCATAGGCCCGGCCTGCTCCTACATTACGACCAAGAAAAACCCAAGCCTTGATAAATAAAGTCAATCAACCTCATATTCCGTTGTTTGCCCATCGAATTGTTCGGTGTCTGCCTCGGCATCGGCGCGGGTATGATGAACAACACCATCACGATGATTAGGTGGGGAATACAGCGTGTACAGCTTTAGCGACACAGTGCCGGTATTGATAATATTGTGATTCGTACCGGCCGGGACAATGACCGCAAAGCCGTCTCGTATCGCCGTGCGAACACCATTGAGCTCAGCTTCACCCATGCCCTCTTCCACCCGAAAAAACTGGTCTAGCGTGTGAACTTCCGCACCAATTTCTTCCCCAGGTTTTAACGCCATCAACACCAACTGACAGTGCTTTGCCGTGTAGAGCACTTGCCTGAAATCTTCATTATTAACGGCCAGCTCTTCAATATTTTGTGTAAACCCTTTCATAACTACTCCTTTTTTGTTTTCTTAAAGCGCCTGAAGTTACTCGTCTTCTATAAAATTTAGCGACGTTGACGACCATTCTTGCATCGCTTGATCTCCAGGGCGGTCGATTACTACTTTGCCGTCCTCGGTCGAGGTTACCCAGCTCAGTGGAATGTAATGATGCTGACCTGCCGCATCTTTTGTCACTTTGATGCAACTTGGCTCTTCTAAATGATCGACAGTGGCAAACTGGCCGCCTTCCGAACAGACAATCGGCATGTCGGGTTGAATTTGGTCAATGTTGATCATGACTTTTCCTCTGTTAGAAAAAAATGTAACTATTCAGCATCAATTGATTGCTGTGAAAGTATCTTGTGGGAGCGACGCCCACGTCGCGACTGAAAGCTTCAAATCGCGACGAGGGCGTCGCTCCCACCCGGTATATTGCTTCTACCCTCCAAAGAAACTCGCTGAATAGCTACAAGCATATTCACCCGGCAAAGCTCGCTTAGTAGTTGCCGCAATTATTAGACCACCTCGAAAAACCCTGCACTTCGACAGGCTCAGTGCGAACGGCATCTTATAAATCAACCTGTTACGTTCGTGGTGAGCTTGTCGAACCATGAATGTGACAGGTTTTTCGAGGTACCCATTAGTTTGCAGTTTGAATATATCCATCCAGTCAAATTCGGTCTGTACGACAGCGCACATATAAAAAATAACGTATGCCCACCGTTAAGCCATCTGTACTTCTATGTGTGATAGCGCACCGACTGTAGTCGCAAATGCAATTAATATAATTTTGTAATATTTATTAATACTTTCGTATTAATTCATTAGATTTAAAAATTAACCCCTATAAAGGAAATAATTATGAAACTTACAAAATCAATATCGACAATTATTAATAACAAGCCAGCTTTAAATAAATTAGGTTTATTTAAAAAAGCTAGTTTACCAATCTGTTTGGTCGTTATGAGTATCAGCTTTATTAGCAGTCCTGCAATGGCCGAAAATTCCAGCCCACCGGATGTAAAAAAAGGCTATCGATACATTGAATATAAAGCTCCTACAAAGGCTACAGCCACTGACAGTAAAACTGAAAACACTGTAAATACTGATGAACCTGTCAGTAAGCCTAGCGATGGTAAAGGAGATTTACCCACATTTGCTCAAGCAGATATAAACGGCGATCACTTCGTTACTAAAGATGAATTGCAAAATTTCCCTTATTTATTGCAAGTCTTCGACAAGGTAGACGCGGGTGGCGATGGCAAGCTCGAACAACATGAATACCAAAATCTGAAAACAGAAACCAAACGGGAAGGCGAAGTCCGATAGATCGTTTTATGCATCCTGTTTTTTGTTAAGGGGGAAGTATTGATCAAATATGCCTCGACAATCTCATGACTACCGGTAACTGTTGATTTCATTTGTGATCTGCTGCATGGATGCAGGAGCTAAGGCAACGCAGTAGCTGTTGCCGTTAGCTTGTTGACCATAAGTGCGATCAACTTGTTCTGAAAGTTACCTAAGCAGACCGACATATTCTTTTAAAGCATTTAACTTCGTTACATCACTAGAGATCAATTCGCCTCCCTAAACTAGATTTGCCAGCAAATCCATAATCCCTACCATCGTTTCACGGTTTTTCTCCTGATTATCTGCAATTTATCCAAGATCTCGCTTATGTACGCTAGCGAACTGTCTAACGCTGTAAAAGAGCATCTAATCAATACCGATGGTTCTAAAGCCCCGGTTGTTTTGTTAATTGGCTCATCGGAACTTCGTTGTAGAAATTGGACATCGTTGCAACAGCAGATTTCATTGCAAGGATAGTGTTCGACGTTTAACTCAAAGGAAAAAATCATGAACAACAACCTCTCCAGATCCACTCAAATAATGCGCAGTATCGGCGTAACCGCTGTTGCGGCAGTTTTTGTCGCCGGTTGCGCAAGTATCCCGGCCCCAACAGAACAAATCGCTGTTTCTAAAGCAGCTGTAGACAGCGCAACCAGTGCTGGGGGCAATGAGTTTGCGCCAGTACAACTGCAATCGGCATTAGAAAAGTTGAATGCTGCCGAACGAGCCATGGCAGAAGAAGAAAATCTAAAAGCACGCCAACTGGCCGAACAAGCCGAGGTCGACGCACGACTAGCCGCAGCGACGGCGCGTGCCGCCAAGGCGCAAAAAGCGGCCAGTGAGCTGCGCGAAGGTAATCGCGTACTGCATCAAGAAATCGACCGTAAAGCCCAGTAATATTAAGGAATTCAACATGTTAAAAAATATAAACATCCCTATGACATTGATCGCTGCGGCAATTATTTCCGGTTGTAGCGCAGTCCCGACTCAATCACTAAATGAAGCACACAGCAGTTACAACAGCGCACGCGCTAACGCCGACATCACCGGTCTGGCGCAGCTTGAATTAAAAGAAGCGGGCGACTCGTTAAGCAAGGCAGACCATGCTCTAAATGAAGGCGAAGACGATGAGACAGTTGATCACTTCGCTTATTTAACCAAGCAACAAGTAGGCATTGCCCAAGAAACGGCTAAACGTAAAGCAGCGGAAGCCGCAGTCACCACTGCCACTGCCGAACGTAACCTGGTTCGCCTTGATGCCAGAACGGCTGAAGCCGACGCCGCTAAGCTGCAAGCAGAAAATGCCCAGCGAACCGTCAATCGACAAGCAACTGAGCTGGCAGTCGCCGGGGCTAACACTGAACGTGACCAAGCACTGATTGCCGCTCAAGAAAAATTGCTCAAGGATTTAAATGCCAAACAAACCGAACGCGGCTTAGTTATTACGTTAAGCGATGTATTGTTCAGTACCAACCAAGCGCAACTGAAATCAGGCGGTGTGCGTAATGTTTACAAAGTGGCTGATTTTTTGAATCAATACCCAAAATACAAGGTGTTGGTTGAAGGTCATACCGACAATGTCGGCACTGACGAGCACAATCAGGATCTGTCAGAGCGACGCGCTTTTGCCGTACAAAACGCCTTGGTCGATGCCAGAGTCAGCAGCGACCGCATCAGTGCGCGCGGTTATGGCGAGGGCATGCCTATTGCCAGCAACGACAATGCCGGTGGTCGACAATTAAACCGACG
>JAQTQN010000118.1 GCA_028712225.1 Methylobacter sp. | reverse complement strand
CTGGAACCATCCTGACCGGATGCAGATAAACCGCTAACCACCAAACTGCCTTGGGCGATCGCATACACCTGCCCATCCGCACCTTTGAGGGGACTCATCAACAGGGTACCGCCACGTAAACTTTTCGCATCACCAATTGAAGACACGGTGACATCAATCTGCTGCCCAGGTTTGGCAAATGCCGGGATTTCGGCCTGAATTGCTACTGCGGCGATATTTTTGGCTTTAGGGTCGACGCCGGGCGGAAAAGTCACGCCCAAACGCGCCAACATGCTACGCAAGCTTTGTCCGGTAAATAAGGTTTTATCGCCGGATTTATCTAAGCCGGTGACCAAGCCATAACCCACCAGTTGATTAGTGCGCACGCCTTCAATGCTGGCTAGATCTTTAATACGCTCAGCATATGCTGAGTCAACACCGGCAGTGACGACTAAAACCAACCACCCTAATTGCTTAAGTAACGTTTTCATCTCCAACTCCACCCTAAAACGGGAACCACGCACTAAAGAAAATTCTTGATACCCAGCCCATTTTGCTGGCATCGGCCATGGCGCCGTCACCGGTATACATCAAGGTTGCATCGGCCACTTTGTCGGATGAAATGATGTTGTTGGCGCTGATGTCGATCGGCCGGACGATACCTGACAGCCGGATAAATTCATCGCCCTGATTTAAAGTCACGCGCTTCTCGCCGCGTACTCGTAAATTGCCATTGGGTAACACCTCAACCACAGTGACCGAGATATTGCCCTTTAAGCTGTTGCTTTGATTAGCACCGGCTTGGCCTTTAAAGTCTTTCTCTGAAGAAATTTCTGTATCAAGATCTTGCCCGAAAATAGTGCCGGGGCTTACCCCCATCAACATCGGCGCACTGACTTTGATACTGTTTTCTTTTTTCGCATTCAAGTCGTCGGCTTTTTTCGCCTGGGTTTGTTCTTGCAGCATAATCGTCAAAATATCCCCAACCCGAATCGCTTTATTATCCTCAAACAAGCGCATATCGTAGCCAGACTGGTAAATTGAACCGCTACTTTGTACCGGCGGTCTTAAGTCAGCCGGTGCCACTGGCGCAAAGGCAGGATCGCGTTGCGGTAAGGGCGTGCAGGCTGATAGAAATAACGGCAATAACAACAATGCCTTGCAGCTTTTGCGAGGTGGTCCTTCGACAAGCTCAGGACGAACGGTAGCTTGTTGATTCCGTTCGTGGTGAGCTTGTCGAACCATGAATGGAATCAACTTTTTCAGAAACTCATTAGTTCTATTCAGACTCATTTTCGTCACCACTTAGAGTTGTTGAGTAACAAACGACAACATTTGATCGGTGGTGGAAATGGCTTTTGAGTTCATTTCGTAAGCACGTTGGGTTTCGATCATGTTGACCAATTCTTCAACCACATTGACGTTTGACGTTTCTAATGAGCCCTGCAGTAACGGGCCATATTCGTTTTCGCCGGGTGTTCCGACCACAGGCGCGCCGCTGGCAACCGATTCCCGGTACAAGTTTTCCCCGACCGGTTCCAACCCTGTTGGATTGATAAAGTTGGCAGTTTGCAATTGCCCAACCTGAGTTAACGTCGCATTGCCGGGTTGCTTAACCGACACGGTGCCGTCACGGCCGATGGTGATACTTTCTGAATCCGCCGGAATAGTAATGGGCGGCTCTAATAACAAACCGCCGGAAGTTACCAATTGGCCGGTCGCGTCCAGTTTTAACGAGCCGTCGCGGGTGTAATTAATATCCCCGTTGGGCATTTGCACTTGCAAAAAGCCCCGGCCGTTAACGGCAACATCCAACGCATTTTCGGTTTGTTGCACATTACCTTGTGTGTGTAATTTTTCGGTGGCGACTGTTCTTACCCCGGTGCCTAGTTGTAATCCGGACGGCAAGGTAGTGTTTTGGGTTTCTTGAGCACCGACCTGGCGCACATTCTGATAAATCAAATCTTCAAAAATGGCTCGGCCTTTTTTAAAGCCGGTGGTGTTAACGTTTGCCAAGTTATTGGCGATAACCGCCATACGGGTTTGTTGGGCATCCAAACCGGATTTTGCTACCCATAATGCACGTTCTGTCATGATGTTCTCCTTACCGCCAATTTATTGTCTTACTTTAGTTACAAGCATTGTTTGTGCCAGCTTATACGTCGCGGGCATGGCCCGCTCCTACAATGGCTTAACCCAGCTGCATCAATTTGGCACTAACGCCTGAGTTTTCATCGGCGTTTTTCATGACTTTAGTTTGCAGTTCGAAATTTTTAGCCAGTTCGATCATCTCGACCATGGCGTTAATGGCGTTGACATTACTGCCTTCCAGCGCGCCTTGCGCCAGACTTACATCAGCACTGGCCTGCAGCGGTTGATCACCTTTAACATGCAACAAACCATCGTTGCGTTTTTCCAATGTCGCAGGGTCCGGTTTAACCATTTTGATACGGTCAACTTCGGTTATTGTCGTGGCATTGCCTGTGCCGAGCGGAATAATACTGATGGTGCCATCGCTACCAATGGTTAGTTTTTCAGAAGGAGGAATGGCAATGGGACCGTTTTGTCCGACTAATTGCAAACCGCTGCCGGTTTGTAACAAGCCTTCTGCGGTAACCCGCAAATCTCCGGCGCGCGTGTAGGCCTCTTTACCATCCGGTCCCTGGACTGCAAAGTAACCTTCACCATTAATGGCCACATCCAGTTCCCGGCCGGTAGTTTGGATCGCACCTGCAGACAAATCAGTGCCCGGATTTTCGGCCATGGCATACACCCGCGTCGGATAACCGGCACCAAATACCGGCATACTCCTGAATTGCTCCAGGTCCGATTTAAAGCCACTGGTCTGCGTGTTCGCCAAATTATTGGCGTTGGCAGTTTGTGCCAATAAGGTTTGTTTGGCGCCGCTCATGGCAATGTATAAACTACGATCCATCACCGTTCTCCTAAATTAAGACTTAACGGATGTTCAGAATGGTCTGAACAATGCTGTTTTCAGTGGTGATAGTCTGCGCATTCGCCTGATAGGCTTGTTGAGCAACGATCAAATTCACCAATTGTGCCGACAAATCAACGTTAGATTGTTCCAACGCACCGGCATTAATTAACCCAAAATTGCCCGACCCTGCTTCACCGGGAATCGGCTCACCGGAATCAGCGCTTTGCGCCCAGTTGGTATCACCCAATTTTGATAAGCCTTGCGGGTTAGAAAACCGAGTCATCGCCACTTTACCTAATGGCGTTGAGCCACCATTACTAAAGCGGGCAAAAATAACGCCTTCTTTATCGATAGCAATACCGGTTAAACGGCCGGCAGGTAAACCATCTTGTTTTAAAGCATCAACACTAAAAGCTGCCGATAATTGTGTGGAGCCGAAGTAATTATTCTTCATAACAATCGGTGCCGCAGAAGAACCGGGAGGCGAATACGAATTCAGTGGTACCAAGCCGTCGGCCGGACTGGTCAATTTACCGGTTGAATCGAACGTTAGGGTTGTGCCTGCTGCGGAAGTATCGACAGAGACCGGATTGGTTGGGTCATCAGTAATGGCGTGATGCACTGTCCAGCTTCTTGAATTGCCCGATACTGCACCAGCAACAAAATAACTGGTCAAGGTATGCGCCACACCCAACGAATCAAATACCGTAGCCGAGGTTTGTTTGGTATACGAACCTGGAATGGTGGGATCAAACGTAGCGGTTTGTGGCAGAGCACTGTTACTGTCTAAATTAACCTTTATATCGACATTACTGGTAGCGGTAGGTAATCCGGCCCCCACGTTAATTGATACTGTTTTTAATACCCCCTGGCTAAATCCATCAGTGACGCTTTTGCCGTTTGGCGCATAGGCCAGCAAAGCCTGCCCTTGAGTATTGGTCACCAGACCATCCTTATTCACACGAAAAGCGCCGTTACGGGTATAAATCAATGATTTCAAATCCGTCGGATTGGCGGCCATAGTAAAGAAGCCTTCACCGCTCACCGCTAAATCCAGACTGTTATCAGTAAAATCCAGATTACCTTGGTTAAACTGCTGTGCTACTTCAGAGACGCGCACCCCGGCGCCGGGTTGGGTTTTACTGACACCGCCGATACTGCTGGCGTAAACATCAACAAACTCCGAGCGCGATTTCTTAAAGCCGGTGGTGTTGGCATTAGCAATGTTATTGCCGGTAGTTGATAGATTATTTGCCGCGGCACTTAAGCCGCTTAATGCTGTTGTAAAGCTCATTGCCAGTCTCCTAAAAAACTTGTTTGATTTGATTAAAGCTAACCGGGGCCAGGCCGGCCAAATTGATTTTTACCCCCGTGGTACCACTGCCCATGGACACGCTTTCAACCCGCGAATCGACGTTTGCCAGCAATTCGGTATTCTTACCATCCAATAACGCTTCCGGCTGTATCTCATAAACACCGGGATGAGCCAAGGTGCCCGACTCATTCAAGCCATCCCAAACAAAAGATACTGACCCTGCCGGTTGCGCTTCTAAACTCACGGTTTTAACTACTTGTTTTGTGGTTGGATCAGTAATCCTGACCTTCACACTGCTTGAACTGGAAGGTAAATCAAACGTTCCGGTAATTGCGCCACCGGCTTTTAATACCCCTTCTTTGGAAGGTGCCGATACCGTACGCCCAACCAAACTTGCTGCTTGTAGGGCTTGGTCTGAGCTGATCGATGCAGAAAATTCCTTAAATGAGTCCTGCAAGTTTTTAATGCCGTCAACAGTACCGAACTGCGCCATTTGCGAAAGAAATTCGCCGTTTTGCATGGGTTTGGTTGGGTCTTGATGCGTCATTTGAGTCGTCATCAACTTTAAAAACTCATCCTGCCCCAGCGATTTTTTTGCTGTAGTTGTGGTTGATGTATCCAGGGTTGTCATGCCCAGGCCGCTGTATGGATTTACACTTGTTGTCATTGGTTATCTCCTATTGCCCCATTTTTAAAGTTTGCAACATCAGCTGTTTGGCTGTGTTTAGCACTTCTACATTGTTTTGATACGAACGTGATGCCGACATCATGTTGGCCATTTCTTCCACGGTATTAACGTTGGGTTTGAAAATGTACCCATTGCTGTCGGCCATCGGATGATTTGGTGCATATTCCATTGTGGCGGGGGTTTGGCTTTCCACGACACCCAGCACATTGACTCCGCTGGCAGCATTTTGACTATCTAAAACACTTTTTAATTCCGCGCCAAACACCGGCTGCCGGGATTTATAGACATCACCTTCACTACTACTAACGGTATTAGCATTGGAAATGTTGCTGGCAACCAGATTAAGCCTGAGCGATTGCGCATTCATGCCACTACCGGCAATGTTGAAAATATTGAATGACGACATGATTATTCTCCTTTGATGGCTGTTTTGAGATCCGCAAATTTGCCACTGATAAACTGCAAGCTGGCTTGATATTGCACAGCGTTTTCGGCGTATTTGGCTTGTTCAATATGGCTTTCAACGGTGTTGCCATCCAATGACGCCTGATTAGGATTGCGATACATCAATTTGCCGCCCAAAAACATCTGCTCCGGGGCAAAATGCTTGTCTTGAGTACGTTCCAGGGTAGCGCTGGTTGCCTGCGTTTTCTTTAAAATCGACTGAAAATCCAGGTCGCGAGCTTTAAAATTAGGGGTGTCGGCGTTTGCCAAATTGGCTGCCAGGATTTCACCACGTTTTTCTCGTAACGTTAGCGCTTGAGGATGTATCCCTAAGGCATTAGCAAAATTGATGGTCATAATGGTGTCCTCGTTGTCGTATACACAGACTACCAAGCACATCACATGCCATAAAAAAATAAGCTATTAAAATCATAATGATATGAACATATGACTAAGCCATTCAGGCCTTGCGGCGGCAAAAAACAGCCGTTTCAGGAATATCTCCCGGCAAATTACAGTGTGTCGTGTCAATAATCCGCCACTAGCGAGTAACCACCTGTTTTATTAAGGCTGGCATTGATTGTGCTTGTTTGATGTAAGAGTCATAAAACCGGCAGCATCAATGAATAAAACCCAACTTACATTTCTGTTAATTGCTTTGGCGCTGATTAACGTTAGCCATGCTGACGACGAAGCATGGCAATCGCATGAATCGATTAACGCCGTGGTTAGTGATTACCTGACTCAGCACATCACCCTGACTGGCGAGTATGAAATCAATTTAGTGCCGTTAGATAGTCGGTTGCGCTTATCCCAATGCCCAGAACCGCTGGAAGCTTTTACCAATAGTGAAATAACCCACGCCGGCAGAGTTGCTGTCGGTGTCCGTTGTAATGCTGAAAAAAAATGGTCGATATTTACGTCGGGGTTTATCAAGGTCTATCAGAACGTAGTGATCTTGGTGCGTCCTCTGCAACGCGGTGAAACCATTACGGCACAACACTTGACGGTAGAAAGAAGAGATGTGTCCAGTCTTAGAGAAGACTTTGCCACGCTTCCAGAGCAACTTGAGAACAAACAAGCGATTCGGAATCTCGATGCCGGTATGATTTTAAGTTCCAAACATGCCATCGAACCCAAGTTGATCAAGCGCGGTGAACTTGTGATGATTAATTCTGACAGTCCCGGGTTTTCTATACAGATGAGTGGTCAGGCGATGATGGACGGCACCAAAGGCCAGCTGATTAGAGTTAAAAACAACACCTCAGGACGGATCATTTCGGCGACCGTCATTGCGCCGGGACGAGTTGCCGTTATGGATTAAAAGAACGTGTAACATCTATAGATACTGCACATCACCAATAATTGATTTACAAAATATTAAAGTTTTTTGCTAGTCTGCCGATACCCGCTTTACATAGAAATATTGCAAGGAATTCGACATGGCTATCGACTCAATTACCGGCAGAGTAAACAATCTGACCACGCTCAAAACGGCCCCTAAAGCTGAGCTTGATGCGACTAAAAAACCGACGGTTAACAACAACGAAAAAACCGACAGTGTTGCGCTAACCACCGCAACACAAGAAATAAAAAAGACCTTTGAAGCGTCTTCAGCGCAAGCACCGGTCGATTCAGAGAAAGTTGCGGCGATAAAAAAGGCGTTGGCGGATGGCACTTATAAAGTTAATGCCGAGCAAATTGCCAAAAAAATAATCCAATTTGAAGGGCTAAAGCCTCAGGATGACAGCACATGAGCGTAATAGAAAAAACCTACCCCATTACAGAAAAATTAATCGCCAATGCCTTGGAATTAACTCAGCAGCTGCAGCTGCAACTTGAGCAAGAGGCCGAAAACTTAAAAACAGGTCAACAACCCAGCGTTATTGATGCCATCGCCGCCAATAAAAAAAAACTGGTGACAGAACTGGAGCAGTTCAACTCACAACTAAGCCAAGTGCTGGCCACCGAATCCCTTGCAAATACTCAACAGGGACTTGAAGAATACTTTCAACGCGCGGCAATCATTGGCCTCGACGTTAATCAAACCATGCAAAACTGGTCTCAATTAATGACCCTCTGCGCCCAATGCCGAACACTGAATGATCAAAACGGTGCCAGCATTGAACTATTATCCCAACACAGCAAGCGTGCCTTACATATCCTCAAAGGCAAGCCGGAATTCACCAATACCTACGGACCTGACGGCGCAAGGCGTAGCGATTCCATCACCCATACTCTGATTTCGGTATAATCCGGCCTTGTTTTTTAAAGGTCCTGGATTGATCATGCTGAACGTTATTCGTAAATTTTTTGCCAAAAAAGACCTGGTAGACGAGTCGCTTACGCCTGACGATATAGATATCGCACGGGAAAATCCTAGCTTTGTCACCAACCCCAATAAAGTTTTTCAGCTATTGCAACAATTAATTATTGAACCGCCGCGCTGCACTATCACGCTAAATAATTCAGACAGTTTATTTTTGACAGACATACTTGAGGTCGATCCTGACTTTATCAGCTTTAGCCCGCTAACACCGTCCTCGGGTAACCAATTGCTGGCTTCGCAGCGCGCGCTGAAATTATCAACGGTATTAGGCGGTATTCCGCTGACATTTAATCTGCAAAATATTTGTGTTGATAAATCTGCCGATCCTATTTGCTTTAAAGCCGCTCTGCCGGAAAAGATTTACTATCCGCAGCGGCGCTTGACCAAACGAATGCAGACCAACTCTACAACCATAGAATTTAAAGGTACTTCGCGAGATACAGGCGTGACCATCCTAGGCTACGTCACCGATATATCCAGAGGCGGGTTAAGCGTCGTTTACAACAGCAACCGCGGCAATATTATCCGGAGCGACCGTTTAAGCTATTGCAGTCTGGTTCTTCCTGATAATCAGGCTATTTCATTCGAACTGACGGTAAGTTCCAGTAAAAAACCTTTACTAGGCAGCAATAAACGTCATTTGGGCGGACAATTTGAAAATATCTATCCTCAAGATGAAAAAAAGCTGGATCGTTACCTTTCTACGCTTGAGCGGCAACAACTCAGAAAACGCCGGGACTAAGAGCTGCGGGCTGTGTTAAAATCGTCCACGTTTTGCCCCGATAGCTCAGCAGGATAGAGCGGTCCCCTCCTAAGGGACAGGCCGGTGGTTCGAATCCGCCTCGGGGCACCAT
>JAQTQN010000117.1 GCA_028712225.1 Methylobacter sp. | reverse complement strand
GCGCATACAGCGATAACGCTATCAGCCAACCTACCAATACGATGCCAACGGCACCCGCACCAGCCTGAACCAAAAAGGCAGCATCTACTTGTACACCATCGCCGGCTGCTTAACGTCCAGGGCCCGATTGCTAAAACCTACAGCAACGATGCCGCAGGCAATCTCACCAGCGAATAGTGCGCTAACCATAGAATTGCTGTCTCGGCTCATCCAGCATTGGAGCATCTTGAGGGTTTGGCTTATCTGTGTGTTACGGTATCCGATAAATTTACGTTTTCCCCTGATTCGATCACAACAACTTAGTGAATATTGACGCCTATGGAATTTACCGATCTCATTTTTGCATTTCTCGGCGGGGCATTCGTTTTGGGTGGAGGGCTTTTGTATCTCGTGCTTGCCTTAGTTGGTGTCTTTGTGGTAGGAGGCTGGTTTATTATCTGGAAGTTTCGCACGCGCCCTTTGATTGCTGCGCCAGCAGTGGTCATACTTGTGATAGGTTTCTGCAGGTATCTATCAACATGAATCCTATCCGACAGCTTCCGAATTTTGACTTTGCGGGGGAGAACGCGCTACGCAAACAAGCGGAGCTTGAATGTGAAAGTCAGTTACCTAAACTAGCCAAAGTCTATGAGGTGGACGGGATCGCTGACACAGTAACGGCGCTAAGTGGTCATTCCATCGTTCGCTTGTTGGTAAACAGGCAACTGGCGTTTATTGAAATCAAAGTTCAGTCATCTCCTTCGGGCAATCAGCCTTACATTTTGCGATCCACAAGCTTTCCCGATAACGGGTGGACGGTTGATCAAGCCCCCGATAGCTATGTAAAAATAGAGTTGGTGGATAAAAGTGCCGACGCCTGTTTGGCAACATCTTCGCTGCATAAGTCCATCACGGAGCTTCTTGCGGTAGAGCTGCTACCATTCAATAACTGTATCAAGACTAGCTACAGCCAGCTACCCACTGCTCGTCATCTGTTGACCTACCAAGCTGCCCCACATGGTCGATTAGGCTATTACCAATTGATTGACACCAAAGACAACAGCGTGTTGGCTCAACTAGCGACATCAGATGTACCTCAGCAGCCAAGAATGGAAATGAGTGTGAGCACACTAAACACAAGCTTTCAGCGGCCAGGCTGTCGGACGCCACACACCGCATTAATGGATCGACTCTTCAGGACTGGCTATAAAACCAAGTATGCTAAGGAGCGCTAAGCATCAGAACGTTCAACTCCTTTCCTTATAAGAAATTACGTAACTATTCAGCATCAGTTGATTGCTGTGAAAGTGTCTTGTGGGAGCGACGCCCACGTCGCGACCGAAGGCTTCAAATCGCGACGAGGGCGTCGCTCCCACCCGGTATTGCTTTTGCCTTCCAAAGAAACTCGCTGAATAGTTACGAAATTACTTGATTAGCAAGAATCTTCCGCCAATCGCAAGCCCGGAAGGTGGATTCGGATTCGCTTTTAGACAATCCGGCATGGTTTTGGTGATGGCGTTTTGCTCGCGGCGAAAATGCTCTACGCACTAATATAAGAAACCGTTTGGCTAAGTGATACCACCCGTCAAGTCGGCACTACCCTGTCTAACGAGCAAGACCTGATCCTGACCTACTGGGCTGAATAATTACAAGTCAACAAGCTAGAGCTTGATTACGAACCTCGCTATTTATTCACAGCGCGTATGCCCCTCATTCTGACAATGATTTCATGACAGCTGCCATATTTGTCATGAAATCAAGCCGTGAGGAAATTGTCATTTTGACGGTTACCCTTACCGGTCGCCATCTCAAACAAAATAACGCTTGCGGCAGGGTGCCCGAAACAGGTGCTGAAAGTCGAAACGCATTAGGGAATTATTTGGGTGGCAAAGATTGTTTTATGGTGCCCAGCCTTACTGAATAGGCGAATTGAGATGCCGCATATTGCCAAACAAAACAGATAAATTGAAGACTGGACAGGTAAAAGTTCCCTGCTAAATCTTTATCTTTATTTGTATAATTTCATTGCATTAATATCTTTGGCATTAAATGTGCTTTTATAAATTCGCATTTGCCTTTTCATTTAATAAAGGCTCGCTTACCGCGGATACCAGCGGCTTAACACCGCTGGTGTTTGTAAACAAAACTATGCAATTGACGATTCATTATAAGAAAACCGATAACGCATGAACTTTCTCCATTAAATTTGCTGTAACGGGCGCATTGCTTGTCGGCTCGATTCATGCCGCCAATGCCAGTAGCGTCAATGCACTGAATTTACTGAACAACTAACATTAATCAATGAATAATAACCACACGTCGGATCATACTGCGATCCGTTCTGCGTGCTCGACAAGTGCGCGCCTCCGTTTTACACCGACATTTTTTTGCGGCTTGCTGGTCTTGTCGGCTAGCTTTCAGGGGACTGGCTACGCAGAGGCTGCAACGACTGCAGCTGCCTGGATAACCCTCACTGATAACGATGATCCGTTAATGGCTAACCTGACGATACCTGCCGATGCGGCAGTCAAGGGGATGTGGTCGGCGACTTTTCCTTGGCCTATGAATGGCCTGCACTCAGTCGTGCTGCCTAATGGCAAGATCTTGAGTTATGGTACGAACGGCGATGGGTCTGCTCAAAATGGGCGCACCATGGATATTTGGGATCCAGCCTTAGGCGTTGGCACTAACAGCCACAACACCACCTTTAACGCGAATCGGGTCGACAGTTTCTGCAGCGCTGCTACTTTTCTTGGCAATGGCCAAGTAATGGTATCCGGCGGTAATTCGCCATTAGACAGTAACTTGTTTAATCCAGCAGACGGTTCGGTCAGCACTTCGCCTTTTAGGATGGCGCATGATCGCTGGTATCCGACACTTATCAATTTACCTAATGGTCGCTCAATCATTCTCGGAGGTATGGATCCTTATACCGAAGGGATGGTGTCGGATCCGGTGGGTGCTATTAACGCGGGTACACCCTCCATGACGCCGGAACTGTTCGATCCGGCGACCGGCTGGCAAAGTTTGTTTGGCGCAACCAGCCGGGAAGCTTTTGGCCCGGACTATCTGAGGGTTTCTTATCCTCGTGCATGGGTCGCACCAAACGGACAGGTATTCGGTATCTCTAGTGAAACCATGTGGTATCTGGATCCAACCGGGAACGGGGCGATCAGTATCGCCGGTAAATTTAAAGGCCCAGCTGATGCCACGACAAAACCCAATGTCGGCGCGACCAATACAGCGGTTATGTATGCTCCGGGCAAAATTTTACAAGTCGGCGGTAACGGTTATTTTAACGGCGACGGTTATCCATCCAGCGCTGCTGCAACCGTCATAGACATCAATAGTGGCAAGCCGGTTCTGACTGAACAGCTGCCGATGAATTTCCCGCGCCGCTACGGTAATGCCATCGTCTTGGCAGATGGCAACGTAGTCATTACCGGCGGCACCAAAAAAGGCAATAACGGCGGTGCCGATGCCGTTTATGCGGCTGAGCGGTGGAATCCGACCTCCGGCAAATGGAGTGTAGGCGCCTCGGCCAGCCAAATTAGGGTTTACCATTCCATCTCTGCCTTATTGCCGAATGGCGCCATTTTATCTACCGGTGGCGGTACGCCTGGCCCGGTGACTAACTTGAATGCGGAAATCTACTATCCGCCTTATTTATTTCAATCCGTTAACGGAGTCAGTCAATTAGCGCCGCGACCAGTGATTGATGCCATCAGCAGCCTGACTTTCGCCAATGGTGGTAGCTTGCAATTGGATGTGCTGGATGCCAGTCAGGTTTCCCAACTGGTATTGATAGGCGCCAGTGCAGGCACCCATTCCTTTAACAGCTCACAAAGACGTGTGCCGTTAAACTTTAGCCAAACTGGCGTGCAACTATCTGCAACCGTACCCGATGCCAACACCGTACCACCCGGCTATTATCAAGTGGTTGCAGTGAATGCGGCAGGCGTGCCATCCAAAGGCGTTATCATCGGTATCGGTCAGATAGCCCAGCCTAATATGCCTGTCACATTGGCACTAAACAGCAAAGTTTCGCTGGCCGCTTTGGATGTTCCTGGTCAATTCATAGGCATTGACGGCTCTGGCTTGGCCGCGTTACAAGCATTAACAGCCACGCCCAACGCCACGGATTTAGCGGCCACCACCTTTATTACCCGCGCCGGTAATGCCGCACCGAATTGCGTATCCTTTGAGCTTGCAGCCAAGCCGGGGCAATTTTTACGTCATCAAAACTACCAATTAAAAATCGGTGCCAATGATGGCAGCGCTTTATTTAAGGCAGATTCCACGTTCTGTTCGGAAGTCGGTTTATCGGCCTTAGGCGGCGTAACGTTCCGCTCCTATAACTTTCCCGGCAATGTGGTCCGTAACCGAAATGGTCAAGTCTGGATCGATCCAGTCGCCGCGACGGTGGCTTTCAATGACTCGGCCAGTTTTCAGGTAAAAAGCGTTTTAACAACCGTGCAACTGCCTACTATAAACGCACCCATTATTGGTACTGGCGGTAAGGTTAACTATGCCCCAAACATTAATATTGCCGGTGCGCAATTCAGCTGGAATTTTGGTGACGGTTCAGCGAGTACCGCTTACAGCGGCAGCAGCGCAACCAGCCATCAATATAGCAAAGCGGGCATGTATCTGGTCACGTTGAGCGTACTCTTGGCAGATGGCAGCATCCAGACAAAAACCTTTGTGCAGGCAGTCTCCGAGCCTGTTACTACGCTCGCCCCTAAGGCCTCGGCGGCAATGGCCCTGGAAAAACAGACGAGTGGAGCACGGCTCTGGGTTGTGAATCCGGACAACAATAGCGTCAGTGTCGTCAATAACAACACTAACACCTTGGTCGCGGAAATCAGTGTGGGTAATGAGCCGCGTACGGTTGCGATTGCGCCGAATGGCAAAATTTGGGTTGTCAATAAAGCGTCAAACTCCATATCCATTATTGATTCTACGAGTTTGAAGATCGTTCAGACCATCGACTTAAAACGCGCCTCTCTGCCACATGGCCTGGTCTTTGCTCCGGATGGTTCTGCTGCCTATGTAGTATTAGAAGCAGGTGGGCAATTGCTTAAGTTAAATCCGGTGACTGGCGCGCAATTGGCTGCGCTGAATATCGGTGCTAATGCCAAGCATCTGTCGATTGATGCCAGCAGCAGCCACATTTTAATTTCTCGCTTTATCACTCCGCCATTGCCGGGAGAAAACACCGCCACTATCGATACATCAAGTGCGGGCGCTGAAGTTCTGGTTGTCAATCCGGCTAACTTAACAGTAAGCAGTAAGGTTGTCTTGAAACACAGCGATAAAACCGACAATGAAATTCAAGGCAGCGGCATCCCGAATTACCTGGGCGCTGCGGTGATTTCGCCGGACGGTAATTCGGCCTGGGTGCCATCCAAGCAGGATAATATTAAACGCGGCACGTTGCGGAATGCACAAAATATCAATTTCCAAAATACAGTCCGCTCCATCAGCTCGCGGATCAATCTTAAAACCTATGTCGAAGATTACGCCTCGCGGGTAGATCACGACAACAGCAGCTTGGCTAGCGCCGCGGCCTATGATCCAACGGGTGCTTATCTGTTTGTTGCTCAAGAAACCGCTCGCCAAGTCGCGGTAGTTGATGCTATCAACGGCAAGGAATTGTTCCGTATCGAAGCGGGCTTGGCGCCACAAGCAGTTGCGGTTTCGGCCGATGGTTCGCGCTTATACGTCCAAAACTTTATGGATCGTAATATCAGCATCGTGGACATTACGCCTTTAACGCAGCATGGTGAATTTGGCAGTACCGTCGTGGCAAAAGTATCCAGTATTGTTACCGAAAAGCTAGAAGCCAAGGTGCTTAAGGGTAAGCAGTTATTTTACGATGCCAGAGATACCCGCTTAGCCCGCGACAGTTACATGAGTTGTGCCAGCTGCCATGCTGATTCCGGGCATGATGGCCGGGTATGGGACTTGACCGGTATGGGGGAAGGCCTACGCAACACCATTGCGCTGAATGGTCGTGCCGGTATGGGTCAAGGCTTTTTACATTGGAGTGCAAACTTCGACGAAGTCCAAGATTTTGAGGGGCAAATTCGCAACCTTGCTGGGGGCACCGGCCTTATACAAGATGCGCTTTTTAATGCAGGTACCCGCAATCAAGCTTTGGGCGACAAAAAAGCCGGTTTAAGTCCTGATCTGGATGCTCTTGCCGCTTATCTCGGCTCGCTTGCCAGCTTCAAACCCAGTCCGTATCGGAATGCTGACAGCTCGCTCACGGCGGCTGCCAGTGCCGGTAAAATCGTGTTTGCCGCGCAAAAATGCAATAGTTGCCATGATGGTGTTAACTTTTCCGTCAGCAGCGATGCCGGCGGCGCGAAGGATATTGGCACCATTAAACCTAGTAGCGGTACGCGTTTGACAGCAGCGCTAAAGGGTATAGATATTCCTACCCTACGGGATGTCTGGGCAACGGCGCCATACATGCATGATGGCAGCGCGCTGACTCTGGATGCAGCCGTACGAGCGCATAATGGCACCAATTTAAGTACTGCCGAGTTAAACAATGTCGTGGCTTATTTGCAGCAAATCGGCAGTGAAGAGAAAGGCCCCGTGGTCGCATTAGCACTGAATAAAAAAGTGTCGCTGGCAGTCGGGGATGTTGCTGGACAAGCCGTCGGTATTGACGGCTCTGGCTTGGCAATTTTACAAACCTTGCCCGCCGCACCTAGTGCAACGGATTTAGCGGCGACCACGTTTATTACCCGCCCAGGCAATGCCGCAGCAAATTGCCTATCCTTTGAGTATGCCGCTAAGCCGGGGCAATTTTTACGTCATCAAAACTACCGCGTAAAGGTCAGTGTCAATGATGGCAGCGCCTTATTTAAGAAAGATTCCACTTTCTGTCCGGAAGCTGGATTGTCTACTTTAGGCGGGCTGACTTTTCGTTCCCTCAACTACCCTGGTTATGTGATCCATAACCGAAATACTCAAGTCTGGATTGACCCAACGGCAGGCACGTCGACGTTCAATAACTCGGCCAGCTATCAGGTTAAAGCCGTTCCCTAACGACTTTTAGCAAGCTGGGCAGCTGATGCTATTTCGCATCAGCTGCGCTTAGTTGCAATCTTGCTGCGACATGACCGAATTAACTTAATCAATCTACAAAACTTAAGAGCATTGAATCTCCTAATGCAAAACAAAGACACTCACTTTATATTTTCAATTAACAGGCGGTTGGATAAATATTGTCCAGCAGCTGTGTTCATCGTCATTGCCATCGCAATGGTTTTTTTAAATACCGCATCGGCAATGGGTGAAAAAGCTGAAATCAGCAACCCGCTGTTCGATAGGTATGTGCTTCAGGATCAAAATAATCAAGCTTTGCCATTGTCTCAATACCAAGGCAAAACACTGCTGCTCAATTTTATTTTTACCACTTGCGGTGCAATCTGTCCGCTCCAAACTCGACAGCTGGTAGAGGTGCAGAGACAAATCCCCCTGGAACATAGACAAACTATCCGATTTTTATCGCTGACGGTCGACCCCGAACACGATACACCGGAAAAACTGTCTGCTTATGCCAAAACGATGGGCGTGGATTTAACCAATTGGTCGTTTGCAACCGGAACGCCGGAGGATATTTTCGCTATTGCCAAACAACTTCGAGCTTTCGATCCTAAAAAGTCCAGCCCTAGCGCCGGTGATCATTCCAACATGCTTTATTTGTTTGATAAAAAAGGCCTGTTAATACAGCGTTACAGTGGCGATCCGGTGGATGTGCCTAGAGTGGCAAGGGAAATACAACAGCTTGATCAGCTCAAATCAGCGGCTGATTAGCCGTCGTTGTTGGATAGGAGTTTTGCCTCTATGTGGGGATTTATCTTTTTCAAGTCGATCCAGGCGCAACCTGAATTTTTCAGCGGCATTAAGCGGGGTTCCGGATTTTTAGGTGTCGGGTGAAATCTGAAACTAAGCGTAAATATTTCTGATGCTAATGCATCAGATCTTCGAGGGGGGTAGGGATGCCGCCTGGACAGGAGATCGTCGTAAGTAATAGTTCGGTGGCTGGGAATAAGCCTATTTGAGGGAGAGAAGAATAGGCGTTTCCGGAGCTTCCGGAAACGCCAATGCGCTATGCTGGCGCGACCTTATTACGGCCTATAACGTTATTAGGCAATAGTTTTGCGATTGCGGCGGGTAATAGCACCAAAGCCTGCCAATGCGGTCAAGAACAATGGCGCCGCGGCAGGAAGCGGAACAGCTGTAGGTGCGGTAAACGCTGGATCCAGCGGCTGGGAATGAATTTCAGAGCCTTGCACTAAGGATTTAGCTACCAGAGTACCTTCGATATTCGCTGTAGTTGCGGTATCTGCATTCAGAGCCAGCAGGCTGCCGCCGAATTGGCGTGATAGGGCAATGCTGGTCGCATTTTCGAAATTCCAAAGCATTTTCGAGCCCCATATGAGTGCAGCGCTGTCCAAGAAGTCAGCATGGATATTCAACGTGGAATTAGCATCGCTGTTGATGACGTTGAACAAAATGTCCTGAGTACCGCTCGCAACATTGAATTCGAATGCCAACGCATTGCTGAAGAAGT
>JAQTQN010000116.1 GCA_028712225.1 Methylobacter sp. | reverse complement strand
CTCGGTTAAAAGCGCATGAAACCTTGCTGGCCGTGGCTTTGTCATTGGTGCTGGGTGGTGCGGTCGGGAATTTAATCGACCGCTTGGCGTATGGTTACGTGATTGACTTTCTCGACGTGCATATTGATACCTGGCATTGGCCGGCATTTAACATTGCCGATTCTGCAATTACATTGGGTGTAGTGCTGATGCTGCTTGAGTCCTTTGGCTTGACGCACCCTAAATCTGGCGATTTATCCAGTTCAACGCAATAAATCTAATAATCTTGGCCAGTCAAAAGATGCGCCCGGGTCGGTTTTGCGTCCAGGCGCAATATCACTATGCCCTGTAATGTGTTGTTTCGATAGTGTCGGATAGTGCTTTAGCAAAGTATCAATGACTTCAGCCAACCGGTAATATTGCCGCTCGGTGTAAGGTGTGTTGTCAGTGCCTTCGAGCTCTATGCCGATGGAAAAATCGTTGCAACGCTCACGCCCTCGGTAAACAGATTTTCCCGCATGCCAGGCGCGCTGATCAAAAGGTACATATTGCATGCATGCGCCGTCTCGTTTAATCAATATATGCGCCGAGACTTTGAGATGACTTATCTCCCTAAAATAAGGGTGATCGCCGGGATTGAGTTGGTTGCAAAATAATTGATCAATATAGTTATTACCGAACTCACCAGGCGGCAGGCTAATGCAATGAATAACCAGCAAAGAAATATCACTTGGGTCAGGTCGTTCGTCAAAATTAGGCGAGGGTGTGTGGATTATGTCGGATAGCCAATGTTGATTTATGTTCATGGGTAAACAGTCAAAGCGTAACGGAGTTTATTTGCAGAAAAGGCGTCTATTATTGGCTAAATTAATCGATACGATTAATTTTTCTGTCGCTAACTGTTGAGCAGCACTACACAACCATGGATATACAGCCAAAAATTAACAGCCTGCAAATAGGCAAGATCAAGACAATATTCTTGCAGTATTTTGCTACTTACCTAGATGATTGCATGACGCGGCTTGATTTTGAATTTGGGTTGCAATTGGGTAAAGAGCGGGACAGATTATCGAAGGAGCAATATATAAAACTCACCGACTATCTGCATACCGCTCAAACAGGCATAAGAGAGCAATACCTGTTTAAAATCAGTGCTGCGTTTGACGAGATGCAGCAACAAACGCCGACTAAAAAAGCCGAGCAGATTCAGTGGAATGCCGCCAAGTTACTGGACGATGAGTTTGTTAAAGAAGATTATGCCGTCAGCCAAATTATTCGTAACTGTGAGCACCGATTTCTTGAAGAGCTGAGTGGGTTTAATCAGCAGCTAGCTTTCTTGTTAGGCAAACAGGTGATGTCTTCCGGACAAAATCCAGTTTCGCCGGAAAATCTATTACGCACATTATTTGACGTATTCAAGCCTCTAAAATTAAATACCGAATACCGAGTAGCGCTTTATAACGTGTTTGCTGCCAACGTTTTTAGCCAGTTAGGTTTTATTTATCGAGAACTAAAAATCCACTGCATCAGAGATATGTCCGCCCAGAACCCGGCCTTTTCGGTTGCAAATGTCTATGTAGAAAATAAGCCCGCTAATACTCACACCGATACCCCGCCAGCTAACAACGTTTTTGAACCGCTCCGACAAAAATTTCGGCTTTGGCGTACTGAGCACTCACCTTCTGCTTACGATATGTTTGTAGATAATGGCAACCTTGCTTATGAGCACGTTGAAATCATCAATGCGCTACAAGTGCTTTCTTATGCGGGCTTTAATAAAGCCACACCAGTTTATGAGCTACCGTTAAAACATCCCTTATTGAAAAAACTGGAATCGCTCAATTTCAGTGACGAAATTCGACAGTTGGATCAAACCGATCAGGATATTCTGGATATTGTGGACTTGATTTTTGCACAACTAAGCCAAGATGAAAGTTTGCCCAATCTAGTCAAGTTAGCTATAGCGCCCATGCAAATGCCGATGGCCGCAGTGGCATTGGTACAACCAGATTTGTTAGTGTTGCCTGAAAGCCCTGTTAGACAGTTACTGGATAAGCTTTGTGCGGCGGGTAGCTTGGTAAATGAAGACTCAACTGGCGGGCAAATCATCATCCAGCAAATAGTTGGCGTGGTAAATAAAATAACTACCGATAGCGGATTCGAAATAGCTGCTTGGGTGGCTGCTGATAATGCTTTTGCTAAGTATTTAGCTGCTCAACAACATGGCGTACAACGCTACGAGGAACATTACCGGCAGCTTATGACGGAATCAGAAGCGTCGCTCACGGTTAATGGAGAAGTTGCGATGATAATGGCTGGCAGACTGAATAATAAAGCCTTACCCGCGACCATCAGCGATTTCCTGCAACAGGCCTGGCTACAAGTGTTGTTATCAGTCTATCCACATAAAAGGGAACATCCCGAATTGTGGCAAAAATACTTACAAACCCTAGACGACTTGATTTTTAGCGTATTGCCACCGTACGACGAACAGGCTAGGCAACGGATATTGACTATATTGCCCGATCTCATTAAAGCATTGCGGCTTGGTCTTAAACAAATCAATTACGATAAAGCTGACCGTGCCCGGTTTTTTAAAGAATTGGCGGTGTTGCATGTGCTGATACTGGATAAAAAGTCAGCCGCCAGTGTTCAGGTGAATGAGAATAATCCGCCCCAAAGTCCATCAGGGGCAGTCGTTGAGAGCTATATTGCTGCGGTACAACAACTCCCCGAAGGCAGCTGGCTGGAGTTTATTGCTGATACCGGCAACCGTTGGGGTAAACTGGCGGGAAAAAGTCAGGTCATGCAACGCTTGCTGTTTGTCGATAAAAGTGGCGAAAAACTGCGGGAATATGCTGTCGCAGAATTGGCCGAGCTTATCTGCACGGGTCAAGCCAGACGAGTTAATGTTAACCAACAACCCATTACTGAACGCATCCTCGAAAATTTAACACCATGATTCCTTCACTCACCCAAATTCAAACGTTTCTTGCAGAAGACATCGGTACCGGCGACATCACCGCTGCCGCTATTCCTGCCGCTATGACCGCCGAGGCTGACGTTATCAGTCGTGAAAATATGGTGTTGTGCGGGCAAGCCTGGTTTGATGCAGTCTTTAACGCGTTGGATGCAAATATAGCGATTGAATGGTTGGTAGCTGAAGGTGCGGCCGTTACTGCGGGTGCAACCTTGTGCCGTATCAAAGGCCCGGCCCGCGGCTTATTAACCGGCGAACGCACCGCGCTTAATTTACTGCAAACGTTGTCAGCGACAGCAAGCATTGCCAGGCAATACGCAGAAGCAATCGTCGGCACCGGCTGTAAGGTGTTAGATACTCGTAAAACCATTCCTGGATTGAGGCAGGCGCAAAAATACGCCGTTGTCTGTGGCGGTTGTTACAACCATCGCATCGGTTTATACGATGGCGTGTTGATTAAAGAAAACCATATTATTGCCGCCGGATCCATCGCTCAGGCCATACAAACTGCGCGTGCGTTATCCTCGGTGGCAATAGAGGTCGAAGTCGAATCGTTGGCAGAATTGCGCGACGCTATTGCGGCTAAGCCCGATCGCATCATGCTTGACAACTTTAATCTTGAAGATATGCGTATTGCAGTTGAATTTAACAATGGTCAAATTCAACTTGAAGCTTCGGGTAATATTGACCTTGATAATATCCGGGCTGTTGCTGAAACCGGTGTTGATTACATTTCCATCGGCGCGTTGACAAAAAATATCAAAGCCGTCGACTTATCCATGCGCATTAAACTGGTACAACATGATTGAAAATATCGATGACGTCTGTAAGCACCTAACCCACGGCGTTTATGTGATTGGTGTACGTGACGGCGAACTGCAAAATGCCTTTACCGCCGCGTGGGTGATGCAAGTATCCTTTACCCCGCCTTTACTGGCAATCAGCATCAATCCTGAACATTATTCCTACCAACTACTTAAAGCCGGCAACATCTGCACAGTGAATGTATTGGCTCGCGATCAAATGGACTTGGCTGAACATTTTGGTCAATCTCGTAAAGATAAAATGGCAGGGTTTACATGGCACCAAGATCAAACTGGGGCGCCCATTTTATCGAACAGTTTGGCGTATTTTGATTGTCGAGTTAGCCATTTTTCTGAGGCAGGTGATCACGTCATTGCTATCTGTGAAGTGATCAATGCAGCCTTACTTAACCAAGGAAAGCCAATGCTTTACAGCCAGACCGGCGATCTGGATGGCAGCAGCGAGTTGTATGAGTGACGATGCCTGTCGAGCTCTAAATTAAATTTTCCGGTAATAAAAAGGCTTGTTATTTAGCCTGGATTTTTGTTGTTCCTCATCTGCAAGTTGACACAATGGTTGGCTAACATTGTGTAAAAAATCACTAACAATGTGTTGTCAAAAGTAGGATTCATTAAATGACTAAAAGTATTTCTTTTATACCGTGTTACGATTTTTCACCTACGTTAAATGCTACCTATTTAAAACAAATTCTCCCATTAATGGTGCGCCACAACGTCGCCGCCAATCCTATAAATTATGCTATCTGGTATGACTATGTCGCTGGTAATAACGCTAAATTGACGGAAGTTGTTAATCAGCTAATTAGCCAACAAATGCCTATTGATAGCGAAATTAGTATCGAGCTTTACAAAAAACATGTCTGCAATGCTTCGCTTGAGTCTTTTGAGAAAATTAACGAGCACCTTCAAAAGGTCATTGCGCAAGCGTCAATCTCTATTAACGACACCTATAAAAAAGTAGAAATCACTAACGACAGCTTTCAGAAAAAAACGCTAGTTCTGGAGAATATTTCGGAAGCAACCGACATCAAAATTGTTTTGCAAGAAATCATTCAAGAAACTCAGTCTCTGGCCGCTACCAGCCAAGCCATGCAGAACAAACTGGATGACGCTAACAAAGAAATGGAATTGTTGCGTTTAGAATTGACCCAGGTGCGACAAATGGCTGTCACCGATGGCTTGACGGGCTTACTCAATCGTCGTGCCTTTGATATGACCTTGGCGGAAATTATCGAGCAATCGGAGGCAGAGACTTATTTATCCATCCTGGATATTGATCATTTCAAGCGTGTTAATGACGATTACGGACATACCGTTGGCGATAGTGTTATTAAATATGTCGCCGCATTAATGAAAAAGCACTCTGAAGATCATCATTACGTTGCCAGATATGGCGGCGAAGAGCTGGCGATTATCATGCCCAATACCTCCGAAGATAAAGCCATAGAGATTTCCGAAAATATTCGTAGTTCCATGGAAAACAGCCGTTTAAAGCTCAAAGACAATAATCAGCCACTGCACAAAATTACCCTGTCGATTGGCATTGCCCAATTGCGAGCGGGCGACGACTCCGAGAGCTTAGTTGTCCGTGCCGACAGTGCGCTTTATCAAGCCAAAGAAACCGGCCGGAATAAAGTTGTTCATCACCATAGCTAATAAAGCCCCGCAGTTTTACTAAGCAACCCAGCTTGCAGTCTATAGATTGCCAAAGGAGCTATTTTGATAGCGCTAACACTGACATTTTCTAAAGCTCAGCAACAAGATGCAGAACAACTGGCGGCCCTTGTTAATTCCGCCTATCGCGGAGAGGTCAGCAGACAAGGCTGGACCACGGAAGTTGACTTACTAGATGGGCGCCGGACCGAGGCCGCAGAACTTGAGCGATTGATTGCTGACGCTAACTCTATCATTCTGTTGTGCAAGCATGCGTCAGAACTGGTCGGATCGATACACCTGGAGAGAAACGGGCAACAGGTGCAGTTTGGCATGCTGGCAGTCAATCCGTCATTACAAGGTCGCGGCATAGGCAAGCAGTTACTGCAATCTGCTGAACTGGCGGCCCAGCAAGCTTGGCCCGTCAACACATTCATTATGGCGGTTATTAGCTCAAGGCATGAACTGATTGCCTTTTATGAGCGACGCGGTTACCGGCGAACAGGAATAACCAAGGCGTTTCCCGTCAATCCGGCCTTGTGGACAGCTAAGGTTGCAGATTTACAATTAGAGTTTTTAGAAAAGTCAGTTATTGATCATCCTTGATAAGGGGCGGGCCATGCCTGCGAGTAAATTGTTGTCACATCTCTCCGACAATTCCCTTATAAATTACCTGTTAATTAGAATGGCTTTGTTGCTGGTGATATTCATATAATTAGCTGCTGTCTTCATGCTAAGTGGTCTTTAAATAATGCAAGACAGTTTTAAATAATTGACCTTTCCTTCCTGTCTAATTTTTAGTTAATACGCCGGAGTTTTAAATATGAAAAAACGATTGCTATCCAAGCAGGTAAGTCAGCTATTAATCGCTGGTCTTAGCTCATTGGCTTTTACTCATACAGCTTATGCGGTTGATGGCTTTTTAAGTAACCCTAATTGGGAAATACAACTGACGAGCGCCGGCTATTCTGACTATCTGGGTGATCATACCCCCGGTTTTTTTGGTCGCGAATACTTGTCTGGTGAATGGGGGGCGGCAGTCGGATATACCAAAGCGGGTACCACGGTTAACCCCATCTGGCTGGAGAAAAATTTCATTTACCCGGACTGGACGACCAACTCTAATTTCGAGACAACAACCTCGATTAATGGCTCAGACACTTCCGCCTCGTCAGTTATCGCCAATTCAGATCTGCAAATTTCCCAAAATTTTCAAATTGTAGACACCTTGACGGGTACGCCTATGGGCATAACAGCGGCATCGGCGTTTGGGACGGGCAAGGCGCTATTGTCTAATCGCTATGCCTTATTGCAAACCTATGACATTACCAACACTAGCGGCTCCAGTATTAGCAATCTGCAGTTTTTTCAATTTTTGCACGGCTTAGAATCACAATCTGGTGTTTACGATAACCGTAGTTATGTAGGGGCGTATTCAGATTACCGTTATGACGTAACGCTGGGCGGAGATGGCGGTGCCGCCGGCCAATTTGACTATATTGGCTTCAGCAGCAAAATTGCACCGAGTGCTTTTGAGATAGGTCATTACGGTGTTGAAGGTGTCGATGACCATTTCTCTACTGGCAAGCCAAGCGTCGGCACGCACTTATCTGTTGAAAACAACGACCTAAAAAATACGGACTCTTTTTCGCCTGCAATCCGTTGGGTTGGCGGAGCAGAGCGTTGGGATTTACTTGATTTAGCTGCTGGCGAAACCAAGACTTTTGATGTGTTGCTGACCATCCTCACCGGTTGGCAAGTGGCTTCCGGGGATACTGGCGGAAGCGGCAATGGCGGTTCTACTCAGGCGGGTGGCGTCGATTATGAATTTGAAGGCACTCACACTGATGGGCAATTTTTCATAAGCTATCACCCGGAAGATGAAACAGGGCTGCAAGCGTTGATTAATACCGGTGAAATTGGCATACCTCCTTTTGAAACCAGCAATGGTCCAACCCAGCTATTTGATGTTGATTTTCAAGGCGAATTTCAAGGTTTGCTTAAGTTAACCTTCGGCTATGATGTGGCGCTATTGGGCGGTGTAGAAGAGACGTTACTGCGTGTTTTCCATTGGCGTGATGGTCATTCTATTTGGGAAGATTTGGGCGGCACAGTTGATACCAATAATCACACGATTACCGTCTATACCGATAGCCTGTCACCGTTTGCTGTTGCATCAGTTGCCGCAGTGCCCGTTCCTGGCGCAATTTGGTTGTTTGGCTCAGGTTTAATCGGCCTTATCGGCATCAGAAAATCACTTGATTCCAAATCTAAAGCTACTATCGCTGGCTAAAATAAATATCGCCGTAGTAACTGGTCGCTTTACCCTTGCTGTCATCGGTGTCGGTCATGATCGCGACCGCATCGATATACCGGACGTCTTCGCCAAAATGTTGTTTAAGGTCGGCTAAGACGTCCCGTTTTTCACTAAACCAAGTGCCAGTGGGGTCAGCAGCTGACCTCATGGCAATCATCACCGCACTTTTCCCCGCATACGCATTTGGCCATACAGTCCCTTTGTCCGAGGCGTTTGCCCAAACATAATTGATGGCCTTCGTTTGCCAGAAAGCCAAGCCACCACTGATTACCACATAAACACGGGCGGCGTAATCGTCGCCGGTTTTTATTTGCTCGTTGCGGGTATCCAGCCTGTTTTCGATACGCCAGCGCCAATTCAGCACCGGTGTTTTTTGCAAATCAATGCGCTGTGTTTTGAACAGACCAGAGGCGCTGTTGTTGCTGTCTGCTTTTAACACCCGAGTACCATCAAGTTCGACCAGCTGATAGAGCGTTTGATTTTTGAACTGTTTACTTTCCCATTGCTCTAATGAGCCGATTGAAAACACCCCGAACATTATTTTTTCTTCCGAGGGTTCAGCAAAAATTAGCGAATTAATTGTTAGCAATATCAATAAACTGCCGTATCTTAAAGTGTTGCAAACAGTGAACATGACATAAACCTCAGGCTATATGTGCAGCGGACTATGGCAAAAAAATCAGCTTAGGCCTAGTTTATTTTTTTTGATGCTATATAATGCGCACCTCACCAATGATTACAATGCCTCGGTGGCGAAATTGGTAGACGCAAGGGACTTAAAATCCCTCGTTCGTAAGGACGTGCCGGTTCGACTCCGGCCCGAGGCACCATA
>JAQTQN010000115.1 GCA_028712225.1 Methylobacter sp. | reverse complement strand
AAAGTATATGCCCAACAGTATTATCGATGTTTTTAATGAATATTTTGAAATGGTTCCGGCAATCTCGGTAGAACTCAAAAAAGAAGTATATAAACTACGCTATCAAGTTTATTGCGTTGAAAATGGCTTTTTAGATTCTGCGCATTATCAAGAAGCTATGGAATCTGATGAATTTGATAAGCACTCTTGTCACTATCTTATTTATCACCGTAAACGTAACGTTTATATGGCAACTACCCGCCTTATTCTCCCCGATAAAAACAACCTCAATAAATTATTTCCTATTGAAATACATAGTCAAATTGATAACGTTGATGCGTTATCAAATATTTCGCGACATTCCTTGGCAGAAGCTTCCCGATTTTGCATCTCGAAAGAATTTAGAAGACGAAAAGACGAATTCCCTATGACGAGCAGCGAAGAAAATACTTTTACACTAGACGAACGGCGCATTCTCCCCCACATTACCTTGGCTTTATTTGCTTGTTTAATCAAAATAAGCCACGACTACGGTATTAAAGATTGGTATGCAGTCATGGAGCCGTCATTGATACGCTTTTTTACAATGCTCGGTATAAACTTTACAGAGATTGGTCCGCTAACTGATTACCACGGAAAACGGAAGCCTTGTACAATCAAAGTAGAAAATTTACTTGAAGGGGTAGCTGAAAAAGATATAAGAAAATGGAATATGTTGACTAACAAAGGCAATTTTTGGAGTTAACAAACTTCACCACTTAGGAAAAACACTAGGTTTCAATCGACGACTATCCTACGAAAGGTTAAATTAATTCTCGGCGCTTTCGGCTTTTTAGTTTTGGGTAAGCTATGTAACCAATGGTGTTGTAAAGCACCAGCCATAATCAGTAAATCGCCGCTTTGCAACACAACATCCAGGCGCTCTTTTCGTTGTTTATGATGCAATCTGAACAACCGCTCTTCACCAACACTCAACGAAGCAATCAAAGGATTGCGCCCTAGCTCTTTTTCATTATCAGCATGACAGCCCATAGAATCTTGCCCATTCCGGTACAGATTGGCTAAAACGCTATTAAACCTACATTGGCATTGCTGCTCTACGCGTTGCCTGATTGCCTGTAAGCCTTGCGTCCAAGGATTTGGCTGATGATCAACGCCTGAATAACGATAGTAAGCATCAGTATCGCCGATCCAACACATCAACCGAGGCACTTTAACCGACTTGCCAAAAATAAAAATGGCTTCTTCTTGCCAGGCAAGACTGCTTTGTAACTCAGTAAATAACAACTGAGCTTCTGGGTATGGATAAAACTGCTTGATTAAATACAACTCCCCATCGAAGGGGGCAAGATTGGTCGAGTCAAAAATGGATTGAGGCTTCAAGGTAAACGCTTCTTCCTGGCATGGGGAGATTTTCGCCAATGTAAGCCCCTACCGGTTCACGGGGAGTAGCATCAAAAGCATTACGCAACGATGCAGCAATATTCAGTGGGCCAAACAGTTTTTTACTCCTCACCGTAAAGTCAACGGTTTGGTAGTCATCTAACTGCCCATTTTCCAGGATAGGGTTGATGCGGCCGCCAATCCAATTTAGCTGGGGCTGTATTTGCCATTTAGCCATAAATTGCCAAACCGCAGCAAAATATATTTGGTGTTCCGGTACACCGGTAACCCGCCTACCGTTTTGCTGACTTATTGCATTTTGCCAAGCGTAATTCCCCAGTAAAGACCATTGCTCATTAACCTGCCAGTGCCCTTCCAACTCTGTTCCATAACCATTTTGCTTACCGGCGTTTTGAAAGGTTGATGTTGTTCCGCCTGTGTCCGGTACCAATGCAATCAGATCTTCAATTTGATAATAATATAAATTGACTGCAGTTCTTAGTGATGACATTGGGCGGTAATCAAATGCCCACTCATAGGTTTGGATAGTCTCCGGCTCTAAATTTTTATTGCCTAAACGCACCGGATTATTTTGCGCTGCCTGCTCAGCAAATGCCGGTGCTCTAAATGCTTGGCCATACAGCCATTTAGTGGTTAGTTTTGGATTTATATCCCACACCAATGCAGCACGCGGATTGATAGTGCCACCAAAATCCGAATAATTGTCGTAACGTACACCAGCAGTTAATTGCCAGTCATCTGCTATATGCCATTCATCCTGAACGGCAACCGACAAGATGTTTCGCTGAATACTGGGTAAATAAGCGTACGGTGTATCAGTAATATCGCTTAATTTACCGGTGACAACTGAGCCACTAGGCAAATTACTATCAATAATGCCCTTACCAAAATTTCTACTGTCATTAGGGGTTATCTGTTCAAAACGAACACCGGCAGTGGCTCTTAGCAAATGATCGGCCCAGCCTTTAAAAATGGAGCTCAATTCGAATGAGGGCGTTTCTTCAACACGGCCCAGATCTACATTTATCCCATCAATAAACCGGCGTGTTCCTATTGCTCCTGATTTCGGTAATATATTGCCATCCGCATCTATCGTTACTGTCGTATTATCCGGAAACACCTGCAAAGTAGCTTGAAAATCAGCTCTTAAATAACTGGCATGAGCCAAAAACTCCCAGTGTTGAAACCAGTCTTCCGTTGAAAAACGCACATCTCCCAGATACTGTTCAGCAACAACACTCCCCTTGGGGTCCAAGGCGAGTGTATTACCAGCCCGAGAACCTCCTTCCGCATTGAAGGCCCAAAAACCGACATCCCAGTGTTTTCGCTGTAAATTAAGATGTCCATTGAGCGTTTTATATTCTGTATTCAAAGAGCCCGGCGCGTGTGATGCGTTAGTGTGAAAAACATTATCCAAAGCTGTCTGCCTGTCCGCTTTAAGTCTCCGCCCTTGATCTCCACCGGTGTTTTGATATTGAAAATTAGCCGCGACATCCCAACCCGCCCATTGCTCACCAAATTGTCCCCATCCGCTTTGAGTATCGTGATCGCCTATCCGCCCTCCCACATTGACGCCAGCAATATCTTTGGCTTTTTTGGTGATGATATTAATTACACCGGCAAAAGCATCTGCTCCGTATAGGGCGGAACCGGGGCCGCGTATCACTTCTATTTGTTTAATCGCCTCAATTGGCAGTTCCACCCCGGTCATATTTGAGCCGAAATAAGGAACGGTAGTGCGCGTACCATTTAACAACACCAACAGTTGCGAGTTGGTGGCATTGCGCATGCCACGTACAGTGTAATTAACATCGCCAGTGGATGATTGCACACTAGCATGCATACCTGGCACGGTATCCAACACCTCATGCAGTTCGGTAGCTCCCATGGATTTGATTTGTTCCGCAGTAATCACCGTGGTTACTGCCGCTGCTTGTAATAATGGCTTTGCGGTACCGGTAGCAATAGTCACTGGCATTGCGGCTAATTCAGCGGGAGATTTATCAAAAAAAATATCCATCTTTTCTGACGCAGCGGCATTGGAGACGAACAATATTGGTAAGTCGATTAAAATTATTACAAACTTAATCCTCTTTTTTTCAATTTGATTCGCTATTGACAATTTAACCACTGTCCGCATCAAAAATTGATTGAAGCTTCAATATAAAAACTTCTGCCCGGCATTGGTAAATTCTCGCCTATCTCGACAGACGATGGCTCATAGGGCGTGACATCAAATGCATTTCGTAAAGAAGCGGTCAGATTGAGATGACCAAACAGCTTTTTGCCTCTCAAGGTGAAATCGATAGTTTCATAATCATCCAATGTGCCGTTACTTGAAATGGGATTAATTCTGCTGCCAATCCAATTAATTTGCGGTTGCAGTTGCCATTTCGGCATAAACTGCCAAGCCGTAGCAAAGTACACATGATGTTCTGGTACACCAGCGACTTTGCTTTCATTGTGTTGACCAAGTTGAGTATGTTGCCAAGCATAGTTCCCCATCAACCGCCACTGCTCATTGACCTGCCAATTGGCCTCCAGCTCTGTACCCACACCTTGTTGGTCACCGTTGTTTTGAAAAGTAGCACTGGTGTTGCTGGAGTTTTTCACTAACTCGATATACTCATCAATTTTATAGTAATAAACATTAGCTGCGGTTCTGAGTGAGGAAAACGGGTGATAATCAATCGCCCATTCATAAGTATCAATAGTTTCCGGCTTCAAGCTTTTATTTCCTAATAACACAGGATTGTTTTGATTACCTTGTTCGGAAAAATTGGGCGCTCTAAATGCACGGCCGTACAACAATTTTGATGTTACCTGTGTGTTGATATTCCAAACTAACGCGGCACGCGGGTTGATGGTGCCGCCAAAATCGGAATATTCGTCATATCGGACACCGGCGGTCAACTGCCAATCATCTGCCAACTGCCACTCATCTTGAGCAACGTAAGACCAGATAGTACGCTGGGTATCAGGTAAGTAAACATAAGGTGTCCCGCTGGTATTGGTTAAGTTACCATTAACTAGACCAATTCCTGGCACCGGAGATGAGGGTAACGAATTTACATCAATTACACCGGCACCATAATTTTTACTCTCGTTGGTAGTAATCGATTCGTACCGAAACCCAGCGGAAAAACGGAACAAGTGTTTGTCCAAACCACGATAAATAGCGCTGATTTCAATCGCCGGAATATCTTCCACTTGCCCTATATTATTCTTGGCCCCCCATGGAAATAATGCAGCTACCGATCCTGTAAGATTGATATTTCCATCTGAATCTAACGGCAATATAGCCCCCTCAGGAAAAAGCTGTGTCTTGGTCTGCACGTCTGTACGTATATAACTGGCATGAGCTAATAACTCCCAACTTTCAAACCAGTCTTCAGTCGAAAACCGCACATCCCCCAAATATTGTTCCCCGTTTGCTACGCCATTGGGATCCAATGCACCCGACATACCGGCACGCATATCACCTTCAACATTAAATGCCCAGAAACCGATGTCCCAGTGCTTACGCTGTAAATTAAGGTGGGCGTTTAAAGACTCCAAGCGCGAATTCAATGCTCCAGGCGCATGTGAAGCCTGAGTGCCGAACGCATTATCAAAGCCAGTCTGCGCATCAGCTTTAAGCATCCGCCCTCCATCACCGCCGGTATGCTGATACTGAAGGCTGGTTGCCACATCCCAGCCTGCCCATTCAGTGCCATATTGTCCCCAGCCGCTTTGTGTATCATGATCACCTACCCTGCCACCAACGGTAGCACCATTAATATCTTTGGCTTTTTTAGTAATGATGTTGATAACACCGGCAAAGGCATCCGCTCCATACAATGCGGAACCAGGTCCTCTTATAACTTCAACTTGTTGAATAGCATCAATCGGCAACTCCAGGCCAGTCATCAACGTACCGCGAAACGGCGTAGTGATACGCGTGCCGTTTAGCAAAAATAAAGTCTGCGAATTGGTAGCGTTGCGGATACCGCGTAAGGAGTAATTATAATCACCGGATAAACCCTGAACACTGGCATGCATACCAGGCACTGTTTCCAGGACCTCATGTAACTCGGTTGCCCCCATGGATTTGATCTGATCAGCGGTAATCACAGTGGTAACTGCAGCTGACTCCGCTAATGGTTTGGCGGTACCAGTAGCGATAGACACTGGTGTAGCGGCTAATTCTGCAGGTGATTTATCGAAAAAATCGTCCATATTTTCAGCGGCGTTTAGTTCTCCTGTACAGGAAAGAAGAATCAAACTTACACATTTTGCTAAAGCACGGCATATTTTCATTTCGACAGTACCGGAAAAGGTTTTATCAGCTTCAGCTCGTCCAACGGCACCGGCTTGCCAATACCATAGCCTTGCGCGTAATCAACTCCCAAGACATTGAGCAGGTTAAAAATCTGCTCATTTTCAACGAATTCGGCGATGGTTTTTTTGTCCATCACATGCCCTACTTCGTTGATTGACTTGACCATCGCCAAATCAACTTTGTCATCAAGTATGTCTTTAACGAATAAACCATCGATTTTCAGATAATCGACAGGCAAGTTTTTCAAATAAGCAAATGAGGATAAGCCGCTACCGAAATCATCCAGTGAGAACGAACAGCCTTTGTTACGGAGTTGATGAATAAAATTGGTAGCGTAAGATAAATTGGCAATAGCGGCTGTTTCCGTAACCTCAAAACAAATTTTATGTGGCGGTATCCCCCAAATATCAAATTGTTCGGAGATAAACGCTAACATTGTTTCATCTGACATAGATACGCCTGACAAATTCACCGAGCACACAGAGAGTTGCTGAAGAAAACCTTCTTTTTGGGCCATCCACGCAAACAAATGACTGACAACCCAACGATCAAGTTCTGATGCCAGGTTATATCGCTCGGCCGCCGGTAAAAATGCGCCGGGGGGAATAATTCGACCATTTTCATCTTGGTAACGCACCAAGGTTTCAAAATGTAAACCCTCTTCCTCATGGCCGATTGCAACAATAGGTTGTCCATACAAGCAAAAACGATTCTGGGCCAGACCTTGTTGAATCCTTTCCACCCACTGCATTTCACCCTGACGCATAGCTAATTCTTCGTCATCAGGGCGGTAAACATGGACCCTGTTACGACCTTTATCTTTGGCGGCATAACAAGCCGCGTCGGCTTCTTTGAGCAGATCAACCGCATTACTACTGGTGCCCGTTATCGCAGAAATACCGATACTGACACCTATGGTAAAACTTCTATCTTCCCACGCGAAATGAAAATCCCTGACCATGTCACGTAGTTTTTCGCAGGCCATAAATGCCTCACTTAATGAGCAATCATGCATCAAAATACCAAACTCATCTCCCCCCAGGCGCGCAACAAAATCATGTCGGCGAATGTTTCTTTTAAGTAAATCACCAAGTTGTCTAAGCAATTCATCACCTGCCAAGTGACCGCAAGTATCATTAACAACTTTAAATTGATCCAAATCCAAATAACACAACACATGTTGCAAACTATCGGCATGCGCCGAAACCACAGACTGCTTAATGTAGTTATCAAACTGACTACGATTGGCAAGTCCGGTTAAGGAATCATGGCTAGCTTGATAGGCAATTTTTTCACTGAGTAATCGCGCTTCAGTAATATCTTCGCATACCAACAAATAACTGATTTGTCCCGCATCATCGGTAATTTTTTTACCCGTTGCTCTGACCCAGATAACCTGACCGTTATGGCGAATCTGTCTAAAATCCTGTTTATGCGCTTGCATCGATCGGAACATACAATCTTCAAGTAGTTGATGCACGCTAGACATGTCTTCGATATGAATAAAATCGAATATAGAACAGCCTTGTAAATCCTTAACCGTCGCACCCAAATGTTTAGCGCCGGTGCGATTAACTGACAAAATCACACCAAACTCATTTAGGTTAAAAATCATAGTCGGATTATCGTCATACAGAGCCAAATAACGGTTTTTTGCCCGCGTCAACGCTTTATTTTGATTATTTACTGTTGCAATCAATGCATTGAATGCATCAACCAGCACTCCTGTTTCATCATTGTTTACTTTAACTGCCCGTAACGAGAAATCCTGAGTTTCACTAATCTGTTTAACTGTATTTACCAGTTTTTTTATTGGCGCTGAAATCAATTTCAGAAGCGGCGTTGATAAAAAGAATGCGAGTATAGATACGCCAATTAATACCAAAAATATCAACCCGGTAAATTGAATTTTTTGCCAGTAGCCGGCGCTCAAATCGGCATGAATATAAATAGTGCCAATTTCTGTGCCACCTTCGACTATTGATTGAATTACAGCGAGATGTCCAAATTCAAAACGAGTCTTTTCTGCTTTGATTAAGGCAGGGCAATTTAAATGATGTTGTTCATCCTTATGTAATTCAGCAAAAACAGCACCATGAGCATCATAAAGACAAGACACTTGTACGGCTGGCAACGTATGCAACACGGCAAGGTTTTCTTGAGCTACCTTTTTATCCTCAAACAGCAAGGCTGCACTACTTCTATTGCCGACAATTTTAGCGAAAGCTGAAAGATCCTCGCTGGTAACCCGTTGAAACTCTGAAATTTCCAGGACAACCAACAGCACACCAGCAAACAGAAGTGACGTTACACTGGAAAAGACGAGGATTAATAATAATTTACGGTTAATGGATAAATTACGAATCAACTTACTCATGACCGTTTCCCCCTACAATTTCCGCGACTTCAAGCAACTTAGCACTGACCGTTAAGCCACTTTGTTGTAGGTTTTTTAAATTGACTTGAAGTTTTATTCTGCCCTCCCTGCTAACAAAGCCAATCATGCCCACGCCTTCTGCAAAGGCATCACCCTCCCCCACAGATAAGGTTTTACCCATATCTCGAACAACCAAAGCCTCTTTTGGGGCGACCTGATCTCTAAAACTACTTATATAAACGATATGGCAACGTTGTGTATTACTAATCGTGTTCAATCTGAATAGCTTAATAGGCAAACTAAAAGCCGTTCTTTTTTCGATAGGATCTATCAACTCACCGAAGGGATCATTACCTAAAATACAAATGTTAAAGGTCGTTGAGTCGTCTTTGGGCCAAGTGACAAATTTAGTGAAGTTATATAAATAACCTGCTTTGACTTTAAACTCGGCATTGTCCACATCAGCCTCAGCCCACACAACCGATAGGCAAAAGCTTAAGTAAATCAGCAACAATGTCCTGTAGATAAAATTCATTTTTTATTCGATATTGCCCAGCTATAAAGACGTAATAAGAGAAACTATAGTCGTTTATTAAAACGCTAAAGCTTAGTCAAGAATTGCTTTAATGCTAGTTAACTAAAAATGTTTTAAATACTCTTATCAGATAATCATGATCATATACACCTGCACTTTCTCTGAT
>JAQTQN010000114.1:2061-8905 GCA_028712225.1 Methylobacter sp. | reverse complement strand
TTAAATAGTCACGTGCCTTAGCCGGATTTTTTTGCTCAATCTCAATGTAGCCGAGCTTCAGCAAAGCATCCGGTACTTTGGCGCTGGCCGGATAATTGTCCACGACTGCCGAAAATGCCTTGCGAGCCGAGTCTACATCCTGATTAACCCGATAAGCTTCACCTAACCAATACTGGGCGTTGCCTGCATACTCTCCTTTCGGATTTTTACTAAGCAAGTCTTTGAATTCCGTAATTGCTTGACTGGTATGACCGTTTCGCAATGCATCGTAAGCATGTTGATAAGGTTCTTTGGAATCGCCAGCAGGCGCTGGATTTTGTGTTGCAGGCTTTGCTTCGGTCGCCGGAACCGCTGGCGCAACTGCTTTATTAGCCTCACCGGCAGCAGGTTCAGCAGCCGTATCACCTTTTTCCTGACTGGCTGCTTGATCGCCGCCTGCCTCACCAGCAGCTGGCTGAGCAGTACCCTCAAGCTTCTTTTCCAATAGCTGTACGCGCTCATCGAAGTCGGCATACATAGTGTTCTGACGTTTTTTCATCTCAGTGATGAGATTGGTTTGCTCCTCCACTTTACCGGTTAACTGTTGAACTTCAACCTGTAATTGCTCCAGTCTGCCCATCAGCTCATACAAAGTAGTTGCCGACGCGGGCCTTGACGAAGCAGGTGGTCCAGCAGGATAGGTTGCATTATCAACTGCAGGCGGCAACGGTAAAGGCTCAGCATTGACGCTGCCACAGGCAAGCAAAAGGAGGAGTAACCGGGATTTCATTTATTGGCCTTGGTAAACCACTTCAACACGACGATTTAATTGAAAAGCGGATTCATCATGTCCCGCTGCAGCCGGTTTTTCTTCACCATAGCTGACAATTTCCAATTGAGCATCCGAAGCGCCTTGAGATTTTAATAAATTAGCGACTGACTTAGCGCGCTGCTCACCTAACGCAATGTTGTATTCACGAGAACCGCGCTCATCGCCATGGCCTTCCAAAACCACATGTTGCGCAGGATGTGCTCCCAAATACTGTGCATGCGCTGCGATTACAGGAACAAAATCTTCCTGAACCTGGCTGCTATCCAGCATAAAGTAAATTGTTTGTTTGGATAATGGGTTATTAGGATCGCTAAATTCAGGTCCTAATCCACCAGCGCCGTTACTACCATAACCGCCGCCTAATGCTGAACCATTGACGCCTGCGCCGCCATTGAGTCCGCTGGTAGATGCATCATTTAAACCACTTGCACTGTTTTGGCTTCCGTCAGTAAGACTCTCGTCTTTATCATCAGAACATGCCGTTAACATCATGGCACTTATTGCCAGTACCACTATTGTTTTATTGAATTTCATCATCTTTCCAAAAAATTAATTACTAAAAAACCAATTCGACTACGGTGCCCATGCGGGTTCACGAACTTCGCTACTATCAAACACCAATTTTTGTTGCATTTTACCATCTATCGACACAGCCGATAAGTAACCCGTACCGCCTTTTTTAGAGGCATACAAAATCAAACTGCCGTTCGGCGCAAAACTTGGGGATTCATCAGATGGTCCTGATGTTAATACGTTGATAGATCGAGTCGCCATATCCATGATAGCGATACGATAATCACCACCGCTAGAATGCACCATGGCGATATTTTTACCATCAGGTGAAAAACTGGCTCGGGCGTTATAACTGCCGGTAAAAGTTAAACGTTTTTCTTCTCCACCTTGACTTGGCACTATATACAGCTGCGGCTTACCACCTCTATCCGAGGTAAACACAATGCTGCCACCATCGGGCGACCAAGTTGGCTCAGTATCAATGGCAAAGCTTTTGGTCAATTTAACCAAAGAACGCGTTGCCAAATTCAATACATAAATGTCCGGACTGCCGTCTTTTGACAATGTCACCGCTAATTTTGAACCATCAGGAGACCATGAAGGCGCGCCGTTGATGCCACGAAACTCCGCCACTCTCTGCCGCTCACCGGTCGCCAGTGTTTGGATATAAATTGCCGCATTCTTTTTCTCGAAAGAGACATAAGCGAGTTTTCTACCATCGGGCGACCATGCAGGGGACATTAAAGGCTCTATTGAAGAAGCAATAGTTTGCGCATTAAAGCCATCCGCATCGGCAACTTGTAATCTATGCGTGCTTTGCTTGCCTTGCTTACTGGTAGTAATGTAAGAAATACGCCCGCTAAATACGCCTTTTTTTCCAGTTAATTTTTCAAAAATCAGATCACTGATATGGTGAGCGGTGCGACGCAAATCTTCCGCCGACGAATTCATCCGGTAACCCAGCAACTGCGTGCCTTTATAGACATCAAACAACTGAAACTGGACATTGTATTGACCGCCGCTTTCAGTAACCTGCCCAATCACCATGTAGTTTTGATTTATCGCCTGCCAATCTTTGAAATTGATGGCTTCTGCGGTGCTGGGTTTTCCGGGCATATTTTGCCGGTCCAGCATTTTAAAATAGCCACTACGACCTAAGTCGGAGTTGACTACAAAACTGACATCAACCGGCACACCTGCCGCACCTTGCATCGCAAAAGGCACCACAGAAACCGGCAGAGCACTTTCAATGCCTTCGGTGATTTCTATGTTCAATTCTGCCGAACTATTGGCGCTATACAAGCTCATTAGCCCGCAAACAAAAATTATTCTAAAAAAATTCACACTTCACCTCTGGTAAACCTACCAAAAAAAATAACTACTCGACAATCAAAACCAACAACCCAACGAGGGAAGTCTAGTTTTTTGGCTTAAATTCAAACGTAAACGATCTAAATTCTTTACTAAGTTCTTTATCAGACGGTACAGGCAACGGTGATGCTTTATTAACTGCATTTTCTGCCGACCTGTCAAAAATTTCGTCGCCACTGCTGGTAACCACCTGTGCATCCACCACGGTACCATCGGACATCAATTTAACGCGAATAATACAGCTAATTCCAGTAGCATCCGCTGGACGAATCCAGCTACGGTTTACCTTTTGCTTAATGGCTGCTGTTGCCTCGTCTATTGCTTGCTTATTTTGAACTGCCTTGGCTTTAGCCGCTTCCGCCTTTTCAGCTGCGACTTTGGCGGCTTTTTCAGCTTCCGCTTTTAGCCTTGCTGCTTCTGCCTGCTCAGCGGCAATTTTCGCCGCCTGAGCTTTCTCAGCTTCTGCCTTGGCGGCAGCTTCCGCTTTAGCTTTAGCGGCGGCCTCGGCTTTAGCTTTGGCAGCAGCTTCCGCCTTTTCAGCCTCTGCCTTAGCTTTTGCTTGGGCGGCCGCTTCAGCTTTAGCTTTCTCGGCATCGGCTTTTGCTTTAGCCGCTGCCTCAGCTTTTGCCTGGGCAGCTGCTTCGGCCTTTGCTTTCGCTGCAGCCTCGGCTTTTTCTTTGGCCGCTTCTGCTTTTTCAGCCTCTGCTTTAGCTTTGGCTTGGGCGGCCGCTTCAGCTTTAGCCTTTTCTGCTTCTTGCTGTTTCGCTTCAGCTTTAGCTTTGGTAGCGGCCTCCGCTTTCTCTTTAGCCTCTTCGGCTTTAGCTTTCGCGACAGCATCAGCCTTTTCTTTGGCTGCCTCGGCCTTTTCAGCCTCTGCCTTAGCTTTTGCTTGGGCGGCGGCCTCATTCTTTGCCTTTTCCGCTTCAGCCTGTTTTGCTTTAGTTGCAGTTTCCGCTTTTTCTTTGGCCTCTTCGGCTTTAGCTTTCGCAGCGGCCTCTGCCTTAGCTTTTTCTTGGGCAATTGCTTCAGCTTTAGCTTTTTCTGCTTCAGCCTGTTTTGCTTTCGCTGCAGTTTCGGCTTTTTCTTTGGCCTCTTCGGCTTTTTCTTTTATTGCAGCAGCCTTTTCCTGAGCAACTGCTTCCGCTTTAGCCCGTTCAGCTTCTGCTTGTTTCGCTTTAGCTGCGGCCTCTGCTTTTTCTTTGGCCTTTTCGGCTTTTTCTACCTCTATAGCCTTAGCTTTTGCGACAGCAACTTTCTCAGCCTCGACTTGTTTAGCAGCCTCTTGAGCCTTGGCAAGAGCATCAGTTTTTTCAGCTATTGCCGCTGTGTCTTCTTGCTCTTGCACGACAGGCTCTTCTACTGGCGGTTGCTCTTGCTTCGCAGGCTCTACCGCTGGCTCACTCACTGTTTCTGGCTGGGTTTCCTCAACAACAGACGCATGAATAATTTCTGTCTCAGGTTGTTCTTCAATTCGAGCCGGTTTAATTAAGGCACTTAAAGCAAACAAACCTAAAAGCGTAAGATGCAGCGTTAACGCTAACGCAAATGGCTTCGATAATTTTTTTTTGGAACTATCCGGATTCATTATTCGTCAGACTTAGTCATCAATCCAACACTAGGCACGCCTGCGTTTTTTAGTTTCGCCATTACGGTCACTACAGTTCCATAGTCAACTGCTTTGTCGGCATTGATCAAGACCTGCGTTCCAGGCTTGCTAGCTATAGTAGCGGCTACCCGTGGGTAAATGTCTTCAACTTGCACGGATTCATCGTTACCATCACCAACATTAAGAAAGTACTGACCGCCCTGCTGAATCGACACCACAATAGGTGGCTCATCTTTAGATTCCACAGTGGCGGATTGTGTTTGCGGTAGCTCGACTTCTACGCCGGTTTGCAGCATCGGCGTGGTAATCATAAAAATAATCAACAACACTAGGGTGACGTCAATGTAGGGAACGACATTGATTTCAGCCATAGGTTTTCTACGATGGCCTTTTCTACTCATTTGCTATGTGCCTGTCTTTGCAATAAGACTACAAATTCTTCGACGAATAATTCGTATCTACCGGTCAATCTGTCTAAGCGGGTAGAAAAACGGTTATATGAAACAACCGCCGGTATCGCTGCAAACAAGCCGATCGCGGTAGCAATCAAGGCTTCGGCAATACCAGGTGCCACCTGCGCTAAGGTCGCCTGTTTGACGTTACCGAGTGACATGAATGAATTCATAATCCCCCAGACAGTACCGAATAAACCCACATAAGGACTTGTTGAGCCGACAGTGGCCAGAAACGCCAAATGTTCGTCTAATCTTTCCAATTCCCGAGATAATTCAATACGCATTACACGTTGCGCACTTTCCACTTGCACAGCGGGTTCAACATTGCCCGCTTGACGCATGCGCGAAAATTCTTTGTAACCCGCCAAAAATATTTTTTCTATGCCTTCCGGCTCAAAATCGTTGGCTGCCAGTTTTCTGTACAGTTCAGCTAATGGCACGCCAGACCAGAACTGCTCTTCGAATTCGTCGGTGATTTCAACCGCACGATTGAGTACTTTGCGTTTGGAAAATATGAATGTCCACGATGCCACCGAGGCACTGAGTAAAACCAACATCACAAACTGGACAACAAAACTGGCTTGAGTAACTAAATGGAAAATAGATAAATCAGTGTTCATGGGTTAACTGCTCTAATAAAATTTCAGGAATCGCTTTAGGACGCATGGTGTTTGCATCCAGACAGGCAATGCGAATAACACCGCTTGTCAAAACCGCGTCGTCGCGGGTAATAATTTGTTCAAAAGTCAGACTGGCCTTTTTGGCGACACTGACTTTTGCGGTAACTTGCAATAGCTCATTGAACCTAGCGGGTAATAAATAATCCACCTGCACCGAACGCACCACAAAAATAATGCCTTGCTCGGCTATCAGCCGGTCTTGCTCATAGCCCATGGCTCGGAGCATTTCAGTTCTGGCTCTTTCGAAAAACTTAAGGTAGTTGGCGTAAAACACCACACCACCGGCATCGGTATCTTCGTAATAAACCCGTACTGGCCAGCTAAAAGAATGCATCATTCCAAGTTTAACGGTCAGACTATTCAAATAAGTCCTCAGACACACCCAACTGATTTGGTGCTTGTAAACCAAAATGCAGATAAGCGTTCTGGGTAACTACACGACCACGGGGAGTACGCATAATAAAGCCTTGTTGCAGCAAATAAGGCTCCAACACATCTTCAATAGTACCGCGTTCTTCGCTAATAGCCGCTGCCAAGGTATCCAGACCCACCGGCCCACCGGCAAAGTTTTCAATCATAGTCATCAGCAGTTTGCGATCCAGCGCATCAAAGCCATGACTATCGACTTTCAACATATCCAAGGCCTGAATCGCGGTAACTTCGGTAATAACACCATTGCTTTTAACTTCGGCATAATCGCGTACTCGCCGGAGCAGTCTGTTGGCAATACGCGGCGTTCCTCTTGAACGGCGAGCAATGGCATAAGCGCCATTTTTCTCAATCACCATACCCAGTACGCCCGCGGACCGAGTAACGATACCCGCCAATTCATCCACAGTATAAAACTCTAAACGATGGACAATACCAAAGCGATCACGCAACGGTGATGTTAACAATCCAGCTCGGGTAGTTGCGCCGACCAAGGTAAATGGCGGCAGATCCAGCTTGATTGAGCGCGCCGCTGGGCCTTCGCCAATCATCAAATCCAGCTGATAATCTTCCATCGCGGGATATAAAATTTCTTCAACAGCTGGATTTAAGCGATGAATCTCATCGATAAACAACACATCATGAGGTTCGAGATTAGTCAACAAAGCGGCAAGATCACCGGCTTTATCGAGCACCGGGCCTGAGGTTTGACGAATTTTAACACACATTTCCGCCGCGATGATATTGGCCAGGGTGGTCTTGCCCAAGCCTGGCGGGCCAAATATCAGCACATGATCCAATGCTTCCTTACGAGCAATTGCCGCCTGGATAAAAATCTCCATTTGCGCGCGTAATTCTTGCTGACCGACATACTCGGACAAACGCTTGGGCCGGATAGCCCGATCTTGGCGCTCTTCATCGGTATGGCTTTGCGCAGTAATCATGCGATCACTTTCGATCATCTCACGGCACCTTGCAG
>JAQTQN010000114.1:0-1961 GCA_028712225.1 Methylobacter sp. | reverse complement strand
ATACCTAAAGCATCGCTGGCATCCAACGACAATGTCCCTTGAATGTTTAGCAGCATTTTCACCATATGTTGCACCTGTATCTTATCGGCTGCGCCCTTACCTACCACCGCCTGCTTGACTTGCCGCGCCGCATATTCAAACACCGGCAAACCGGCTGTCTGCACCGCACAAATGGCCGCACCCCGGGCTTGCCCGAGTTTTAACGCAGAATCGGCATTTTTATGCATGAACACTTGCTCAATGGCCATTTGTTCGGGTTGATAGAGCCGGACAATCTCAACAATGCTGTCGAAAATCTGCTTGAGTCGATCGGGAAAATACTCGGCTTTAATATTGATGCTGCCACTGGCAACGTAACTGTAACCACGCGACGACTCTTCGATAATGCCGTAGCCGGTTAATCTTGAGCCTGGGTCTATACCTAGAATTCTCATTAATTAATTACTCAAGCCCGGCAGCAATAAAACAGAAAAAGTGATCAATTCATCCCTGCCATAATTTCATCGCTGATTTCGGCATTGGAATAGACATTTTGTACGTCATCGAGATCTTCCAATCGCTCGATCAAGCGCATCATTTTTTCAGCGGCCTCGGCGTCCAAATCTGTGGTTGTTGCAGCTTGCATTGTCACTTCAGCATTTTCAGGTTCAAAACCAGCCGCCACCAACGCTTCTTTTACTGCCAGATAATTTTCCGGCGTGGTCATTACATCTTTCGTGCCGTCGTCATGACTAACAACATCGTCTGCGCCTGCTTCCAATGCGGCTTCCAGCAAAGCATCTTCATTGACACTCTCACCAAAACTGATGATGCCGACTTTACTAAACAAATATGCCACCGAGCCGTCGGTACCGAGATTGCCGCCCGCTTTAGTGAAGGCATGACGCACTTCGGCAACGGTACGATTGCGGTTATCGGTCAGGCAATCAACCATCACTGCCGTGCCGCCGGGCCCGTAACCTTCATAGCGAATATTTTCATAATTAACGCCTTCCAGCGCGCCGGAGGCTTTTTTGATGGCATTATCGATTGTGTCACGGCGCATGTTAGCGCCCAACGCTTTATCAGTGGCGGCACGTAATGCAGGATTAGTCGCGGCATCTGGGCCGCCCGCCTTTACGGCGACGGAAATCTCGCGCAGTACTTTGGTAAAAATCTTGGCGCGCAAGGCATCCTGCCCTGCCTTACGGTGTTTGATGTTCGCCCATTTACTATGTCCAGCCATCGTTTCTCTCTAAAATATATTTAAAAAATATTACTAATCTACTCAGCGCTTTTCATCAAAAGCCTATAAAACATGTGTGAGCACAGCTTTAAGATTGGATTCCTGGCAATACACATCAGCCAGTTCCCTAACGATAGCTCTGTCAACCACACCGCCAAAGCCCACAACATAAGCCCCAGCTTGCTTGGCTTCCATATCAGTATTGCCGTCACCAACCATGGCGAGCTTTGAATCCGGCTTCAATAATTGTCGGCAAATCTCAGCTTTGCCGCCATTTCTTGCCAAGGGTGAATTCTCGTCGAAATCTTGATAACTGCCGTCTTCATTAAAATACACATCAACGGCATGCACCTGTGCTTCCGGCAAACCTAAGTATCTAGCCAATGGCAAAATAGCCTGCCGCAGGCCGCCACTGACAATATGCACCGTTTTACCCAATGCCAACAGTTCGGCAAATACCTCTTCAACACCGTCAACACGTTCGGCAATGTACGCCTCAGCTAACCAATCGATACTTGGTTTATTCGGCCTGATCGCAGACAATCGCTGCCCGTACACCGTTTCCAACTTCACTTCACCATTCATCGCCGCGTTGGTAAGACGCGCCATCTCGGCCCCCAAGCCCTCTCGCCGTGCTAATTCATCAATGCCCTCTATCTTGCTTAAGGTGCTGTCACAATCAAAACAAATAATGTCAAAGCTCATAAATTAATCTGAATAGCTTGATGTACTTGGG
>JAQTQN010000113.1 GCA_028712225.1 Methylobacter sp. | reverse complement strand
TGCAATTTACCGTCATGGCGCATCAGCACATGTTTAACAATCGCCAGCCCCAGTCCAGTACCGCTGATCTTTTTGTCGCGTTTAACTTCGGCGCGATAAAATCGTTCGGTAATACGCGGGATGTCTGCGGTAGTAATACCTTCGCCAACATCTATAACATCAAGAACAGCTTCAGTTTCAGAGAGATACCAACTCACCTTGACAACAGACAGCTCAGGTGAATATTTCAACGCATTTTCCAACAAATTGGTAAACGCACTACGCAATTCATGCTCATCCCCCATGAGATGCACATCAGTCAGCAACGTTAATTGAATGCGGTTGCCAATTTCCGCTAATGCATCGCCTTCGTTGCAAATCTGATTTAGCAAAGAAGGCACATTAACGCATACCGTTTTTCTTTGTTGCGTCTCCAGTCGAGTCAATAACAACAGATCATCCACAAGATGCTGCATTCGCTCGGTTTGTCCTTGCATTTGTTGTAAGGACGCGGTCAATAGTGGCGATTGTCCCTCATCAATATCCTGCAACGTTTCCAGATAACCTCTTAATACCGTTAGAGGCGTTCTAAGCTCATGCGAGACATTAGCAACAAAATCCTTGCGCATGTTTTCGATTATTCTGACTTGCGTGACATCCTTAGCCAACAACAAACGCAAGCCCGCACCATAATTGACAATTCGGACTTCCAGGGTGATGCGTTTATTAACCGGCGAGGGTAAAAAAACCACTTCGCTGTAGTTTTTCACCCTTAAATATTCAATAAACTCCGGAAAGCGGATCAGATTGGGAATGCGCTGCCCTCGGTCGGTTTGCTGTAAACCAAATACATCTCTTGCGGCTTTATTGGTCCATTGAATTTCATCATTCTCACCCAACACCACTGCCGCATCCGGCAGTGCTTCAGTGGATTGCCGAAACTGATCGATTATTTTGCTTAGTTTCTTTTTACGGCGTCGTTCATTCTTGCGGAGGCGGTAAACGTGAAAATAAATCTCTTCCCACACGCCTTTAATTTTCGGATATTTTCCTCTCCCGCCGGTTTTGATCCAATGTTCAAAACGATTAATTTGATAGAGCTGGTAAATTAAGAAATACAGTATCAATAACAACAATAATGGCAAAAACATGCCGGTGGATACACCAACAATTGATACTACTAACAGGAGAAGTAGTGCATTAATTATCTCTTTTTGCCAAACTTCCATAATACCTATATCCGAGAAACAGCAACATCCTGGGTAACGTCAACGGTGGAGCCTAAATCCAACAACGAAAATCTATAGCCAAATCCTCTGACTGTTTGCACTAAATCTTCCCGACCGTATTCACCGAGAATTTTTCGTAAGCGCCGGATATGGACATCAACAGTACGCTCTTCAATATAGACACTGCGTCCCCAGACCTGATCCAACAACTGTGTGCGATTAAATACCTTGTCGGGATGCGTCATAAAAAACTGCATGAGCCTAAACTCAGTCGGACTCACGTCCAGCTGTTTCTCCCCAATGCTAAGACGATGCTGCTCGCTATCCAGCACCAAATCACCCAGCGTAATGGAACCGTCACCTTGCATTTTACTGGTTCTACGCAGCACCGCACGGATACGCGCCACCAACTCTTTAGGAGAAAACGGCTTGGTCATATAGTCATCAGCGCCGACTTCTAAGCCTCTGACTTTGTCTTCTTCTTCGCCACGGGCTGTTAACAGAATAATGGGGATATCTTGGTATACCGGTTCTTTTTTGAGCCGTCTGGCCCATTCGACACCGCTAATCCCCGGCAACATCCAATCCAGGAGAATTAAATCCGGCACACATTCATCTAAAGCCACAGCCGCTGCTTGCGTGTCTTGTGCTGCCATTGCCTTAAAACCAGCCTGCTCCAGCACCATAACCAACATAGACCTGATAGCATCTTCATCTTCCACTACAAGAACATTAAAACTGGACATAAACTCACCTAAACTAGAGACAGCTCATTCTAACAGTGTCCATGTTACCTTTTTGTGACAGTCAAATTACAGCCTTCAGCACTTTTAAGTTGATACTGCTCAGCGGCGGTGTTTTTATTTTTTAGGCTATTGTCAAACAACGCATTGCATTCCGCCTCTAAAACACCGCCAATTACCCGGCCCTGACGAAACGGCGTCTGCGCCATCACATCAACCGCACGAATATTAATTTGCCACCAATTTTGTTGCTGAAGATAAGGAATAGACGTTCCATAGTACACATTGTCGATGCCCGCCCATGCAATCGCGCTTTGGCACATGGAGCAAGGTTCTGCGGTGGTATATAGATCGAATTCCCGCCAATCTGCTGAACGGTGAGTTTGCGCGCACTGGTTAATAGCGACTATCTCACCATGAAATATTGGATTAATTGCCGATTGATTAAATCCCTCCGCGACAATCTCGCCACTGTTTCGATTAACTATCACTGCACCAAACGGTAAATCAGGCACTTGCAATGCCAGCTCAATCGCCCGGTGCATATATTGTTCATGGTTCATTTGAAAGCCCCTTTTTGCCGCCTATTATCCTACAAAAAAACTAGACTCAATTTTAGATTATCTGCATAGTTGCCCTGTGATACTAGGCCGGGAGTTAGCCTGCCAGACATCACAATCATCTTAATAACTATAAATTTGGAGACTATTCATGAGTATATTGAAAGAATTTAAAGAATTTGCAATCAAGGGCAATGCTGTGGATATGGCTGTCGGTATTGTTATTGGCGCTGGATTTGGCAAAATCATATCGTCGCTGGTCGCCGATGTCATCATGCCGCCGATTGGGATACTGGTCGGTGGTGTTGACTTCACAAAGCTGGCTGTCACACTCAAAGAAGCTGAAGACAAAGTACCTGCTGTCACGCTAAATTACGGAAATTTCATCCAATCAACTGTCGATTTTACCATCATTGCTTTCGCCATTTTTATGGTCGTTAAGCTGCTCAACAAACTTAAAAAAGAAGAAGTAGCGGCGCCTGCTCCTGAGCCAGGCCCAAGCAAAGAAGAGTTATTACTGACAGAAATCCGCGATTTGTTGAAAGAAAAAAATAAGCAAGACATCAGCTAAAATTAACGTCTTGCTCTAGTGTTTGGCTGCGGCCTGACATATCAGCGTAGTCAATAGGTATCCCGACCTTAGTTTCGGGATACCTATTTAAATCAAGCTTTTACAAACTCCATTTCACCATCAAGCACATCCACCTTAATGGTGTCACCGGCAATAAAGCTGCCTGCGAGTATTTCCTGTGCCAGAGGATTTTCCAGCTGATGCTGAATGGCTCGCTTCATCGGCCTTGCCCCATACACCGGATCAAAACCAGCTTCACCTAATAAATCCAAAGCTTGATCGGTGATTACAAAACCAATATCACGTTCTGCCAAACGACCGCGCAAATAATCGATCTGAATTGCAGAAATCGCCCTGATTTGGCTGCGGCCCAGCGGATGAAACACCACCACATCATCTATACGATTAATAAACTCCGGCCGGAAATGTCTACCGACCACCGCCATCACCGCGGCCTTCATTTCATCGTAATTGGCTTCACCGGACAACTCCTGAATGCGGTCAGAACCCAGATTTGAGGTCATCACAATCACGGTATTTTTAAAATCAACCGTTCTGCCCTGCCCGTCGGTCAAGCGGCCGTCATCCAGTACCTGCAATAAAACGTTGAAAACATCCGGATGTGCTTTTTCAACCTCATCCATCAAAATCACCGAATACGGTTTGCGTCTGACCAACTCGGTCAAATAGCCGCCTTCCTCATAACCGACATAACCCGGAGGCGCACCAATCAAACGCGCGACCGAATGCTTTTCCATAAATTCGGACATATCGATACGCACCATGGCATCGGTGGTATCGAACATAAACTCAGCCAAGGCTTTGCATAATTCGGTTTTACCCACGCCGGTAGGTCCCAGGAACAAAAACGAACCATTGGGACGGTTAGGGTCAGACAATCCGGCTCTGGATCGGCGGATTGCGTTACTCACTGCCTTTAATGCTTCTTCCTGACCAATCACCCGTTTACCTAACTCTTCCTCCATGCGCAAGAGTTTGTCGCGCTCGCCTTCCATCATTTTGGACACCGGAATACCGGTCCATTTCGACACCACTTCAGCAATTTCTTCTTCCGTAACTTTGTTGCGCAACAAGGTCATTTTTTGCGCTTCAACCGGAATATCGCTGATAAGTTGTTTTTCCAGCGCGGGAATAATGCCGTACTGCAATTCAGACATACGCGCCAAATCATTGGTACGGCTAGCCGCTTCTAATTCGGTTTTGGCATGTTCCAATTTTTCTTTAATGGATGCCGAACCTTGTAAAGACGCTTTTTCCGCTTTCCAGATTTCTTCCAAATCGGAATATTCTTTTTCCAATTCTGAAATTTCTTCTTGCAAGATTTCCAAGCGTTTTTTAGATGCGGGGTCAGATTCTTTTTTCAACGCCACTTGCTCTATTTTCAGCTGAATCAAGCGCCGATATAGCTTGTCCATTTCTTCAGGCTTGGAATCGATTTCCATACGAATCCGGCTGGCCGCCTCATCAATCAAATCAATCGCTTTATCCGGCAGTTGTCGATCTGCAATGTAGCGGTACGACAACTGCGCCGCCGCAACAATCGCAGGGTCGGTAATATTAACGCCGTGATGTACTTCGTACTTTTCTTTCAAGCCTCTGAGAATAGCAATGGTGTCTTCAACCGAGGGCTCATCGACCAGCACTTTTTGAAAGCGCCGCTCCAACGCTGCGTCTTTTTCGATGTATTTACGGTACTCATCAAGTGTTGTCGCGCCCACGCAGTGCAATTCGCCGCGTGCCAAAGCAGGTTTCAACATATTGCCCGCATCCATAGCACCTTCGGCTTTACCCGCGCCAACCATGGTATGCAGCTCATCGATAAACAAAATGACCTGGCCTTCTTGCTTGGCCAAATCATTCAACACCGCCTTCAAACGCTCTTCAAATTCGCCGCGAAACTTGGCCCCGGCAATCAACGCCGCCATGTCCAATGACAACACTTGTTTGCCTTTTATCCCCTCGGGAACTTCACCATTAACTATACGTTGCGCCAGCCCTTCGACAATTGCCGTTTTACCGACCCCAGGCTCGCCGATTAACACAGGATTATTTTTGGTACGGCGCTGCAATACTTGAATCGTGCGGCGAATTTCATCATCCCGGCCAATGACTGGATCAAGTTTGCCCTGTTCGGCACGTTCGGTGAGATTGATAGTGTATTTATTTAAGGCTTGGCGTTGGTCTTCGGCATTCGCATCATCAACCGCCTGACCGCCGCGCATCGCATCGATAGCTTGTTCCACTTGTTGCTTGTTAACACCGGCTTTCTTCAGCGTGTCTTGCAACAGGCCTTTTTCCTCGAACACAGCCAGCAAAAACAGCTCGCTGGAAATGAATTTGTCGTTACGCTTTTGCGCCAGCTTGTCGGTTAAATTCAACAGTCTCGACAATTCGTTGGAGATTTGCACATCGCCACCGGACCCGCTCACCGTGGCAATGCGGCCAAGTTCTTTGGTCAAATCGGTCCGCAACGCACTGGTATTCACACCCAGTTGCGTCAGCAATGGTTTAACGCTACCACCTTCCTGGTCCAGCAAGGCAAGCATGGTGTGTACCGGCTCAATGAATTGATGATCTTTGCCTAAAGCCAAGCTTTGCGCATCAGCCAATGCCGCTTGGAACTTGCTGGTTAATTTATCCATCCGCATAGTGCTACCTCGGGTTATGTATTTAAGTTACTGTCAACATTGGGACCAGCTAGAACTATTTCAAGCCAACCTTACAATCATCAAGCTTAAATAGATCCTGCTATCCATCCTAACTAATGAAATGAATCTGTGATGCGCTTATTCGGCGAAACGCGTTGTTTATATTGAGTTGAACATGATGAGCGGGCTTGGGAATTTAAACGACTGCCTATTTCTAATCTGCACCAGATACTGATTGATAACTCTGGAGCAGATTTTAAAAAACGAGGGATTTACAGGTGTACCAACAGCGTTGCAGAAAAGCTTTAAATCAAAATACTTAAACGGATCAGTCTTAACGTCGTGTCTGCGTCCGCCACAAATTAACAATATCTTCGACATCAAGATCATCCGGGCCTTCGCGCCAACTGGTGAAATAATCGACATCGTTACTTTTGGGTTCTGGATTAGGCCGGTAAATCTGCACCCGGGTCGGTAACGGTGCCGCCTCACCCAACACCAAGGCTTCGCCCCGACCCAGTGAACTTAATATGTCGGTTAAATCGCCTTCGGCTTCGGGCACCAACCCTCTGATGTAAGCTTGGTCGTCCGGGTTGGACGTGCGCAGACAAATAAACGAACTGCATTGCGATAACATAGTTTCCGATAACTCGGTAGGACGCTGACTGACCACGCCAATAGATACACCGTATTTACGACCTTCCTTGGCGATGCGCTCCATCATTTTTTTGGTGCCTTCAAACTGCCCGCCTTTTTCTCTGGGAATATAGGCATGAGCTTCTTCGCAGATTAAGGTAATGGGAAATTCACGGCGGCGCGGGTTCCAATAATTAAATTCGTAAGCTAAGCGGCCGACTTGTGCAGATATTGCAGGCCTGACATCGGTTGGCACAGCACTTAAATCGACGACGGTGATATTGGCTTTTTTATCGCCCAAGCCGACAAATTGACGCAATAACCCGGCCATGCTCTCAGAGTTGTTGCGCACTTTCGGCTTGAGCAAAAAATCGTACCGCACATCGTTAAAGCGGCTTTGCATTCTGATTAAAAACTCATCGAACTGCCCGAATAACGCACCATGCGTTTTACCGAAATCTTTCCTTTCTTCGTTAGCCGCCTTAAATTGCATGTACATCTCAGCCAACGAAAAATAGATTGGGGTATCAATAGATACTGTCTCCAAACCAATCTGCTTGGCTTCCTTCCGTTTAAGTTGCTGCAGAATCTCGCGCATGTAGGACATTTGCAGCGTTGCGCCGCTATCGCTTCTGTCGATAAATAAATCGACCAGTTCCGCGTAAGTCATCATCCAATACGGCATTTCCATTTCCATGGCATCGATATAATTGACCTGATCTTCAGAAAATGCCGAATGCAGCGTGCCGTTATCATCCTTCCAGCAATATTCGCCATGCAAATCCAGCATGATGATATGGCTCTTGGGCATGGCTTTGATGGTGTTTTGAATAAGACTGGTCACCGTCCATGACTTACCGGAACCGGACTGTCCGACAATGGCAAAATGCCGTCCGAATAGTGCCCGAGGATCCAAGCTTAAGTGATAATCCTTGTGGGAGGACAATTGCCCGATAAAAAAATTGTAGTTCCTGAATTTTGAGAAAATCGCATTAATTTCCTCCATGCCCACCGCATAGACTTTGGCGCCTGGCGTTGGATAATGCCGTACACCGCGTATAAAAGTGCCGTCATCCTGAATCTCGCCGACTGAAATCAGCGCAATAAAGCGATCGGTATTGCGCCGGTCGGCCGGGTCAAAACGATCATGCCCCCACACTTTATGAACCATTGCCAAGACAGCGATTTGGGCCTGCCGGATAACGACATAAGAACCGATATGTCCGGCCAGTATCTCCTCATCGCCTACTTTGATCAGTGGTGTTTCAGTCGCATGCTCTTCGGCCATCCTGGCAATCATGCCATCGCCACGCACCTCAGATACGTAACCGAGCAGAATATTGGATTGTTGTGCAGACATGATTTGGCCCTAACAGATACAAAGCTACAAGCGTAGACCAGTTTTAGGGCATTGAAGGGAACGGCTTATTCGTTTTCAACCCATTCATAAAGCTCAGTCAAGGTGGGGTCGCATTGGCAGCATGTGGTGCCGCAGGATGAAGTCATCGGCATTTTGCGGACTTTGCCTTTGCTGATCCATTTGCCCAGCATCCCTCTGAGGGCATCGGCATCCATGTTGAAATGATTGACCAAGTCCTTAAGCGCCACTTTGCGTTGTTGTTTTAGATAGTCCCGCAAATCCGACAAGATCATGGCACAACCTCCTGGCGTGGTTTTATGACTATGTTTCTGCCGCTAAGCCACAGCCCAAGCAGCGTCAGCATAAACACTGCGATCAAGCTGACAATCCAGGCTAAGGAATACTCCGGGTGCTGAGCAAAGGTCATACTTTGATAAAAAACGGTCGCCGTCAGGTAGGCAATGCCGGTCGTCCAACACACTACAAACACTGTCCAGCCGGTATTGGTCTCGCGATAAATAGCGGCGGTTGCCGCCACACAAGGCGCATACAACAAAATAAACAACAGATAAGCAAACGCGCCAGCCTTACCGTCGAAACTGCTGCGCATGGCGGTGTAGGTATCGGTGTCGATTTCTTGTTCGCTGACCGCGACATCAACGCTCAAGCCTAGTGGATCAAGCAGTCTGTCGGCAACGGCAGCTAAATTTTCAGGAATGGTTAAACAAGCCTCTAATAATGCTTGCTGCAGATTGAAGGATGCTTCTTCTGCGGTATTGGTATCAGACGTTGCCATTTGGCTGTATAAGGCATCAAGCGTACCGACTACTGCCTCCTTAGCTAAAACGCCGGTAAAAATACCCACGGTTGCGGGCCAATTATCATTGGCAATGCCCATCGGTTTAAAGGCTGGCGTTAAATGCCGACCGATCTCGCTGAGTACGGATTTGTTGCTGTTTTGTTGACCAAAACTGCCATCGGTCCCCAATGCATTTAGAAAATTTAACACCAAGACCATCGGCACGATGACCTTGCCGGCATTGACCAAAAACGATTTCAGCCGATCCCAGGTTCTTAGCAACACGCCCTGTGCAGTCGGCAAATGGTATGCGGGCAATTCCATGATAAAGGGCGAGGTTTCACCTTTAAACAGGGTATGACGCATAATCAGGCCAGTGAAAACGGCCACGGCTATACCTAATATATACAAACCGAATACCAGATTCTGCCCGCCCACTGGAAAG
>JAQTQN010000112.1 GCA_028712225.1 Methylobacter sp. | reverse complement strand
GACAAGATTCTGGTAACGACACTGGCACCCTGCTGGTATTGCTCAGGATTAATCCGGCAATTCAACATCGGCACCGTCGTGGTCGGTGAATCTGCCAATTTCGAAGGTCATCTCGATTGGCTGAAAGAGGCTGGCGTTAAGGTCATCGAATTAAACGACCCTGCTTGTACCGCACTAATGCGACGCTTTATCAAGCAATCGCCGCAAATCTGGTTTGAAGATATTGGCGAATGTAATTGTGAAACTTAGTGTGCTGGTGTAATGCCCCTCATGTAGTTAAGCTTTGTTCCAAGGTTTTCTATAACCACAAAAATCACTCTCAACCACCAGTTAACCTAACAGAGGTTTATGTAATGAGTCTCACCCTTGTCATCGGCAACAAAAACTATTCTTCCTGGTCGTTGCGGCCCTGGTTATTCTTGAAATATCACGATATTGCTTTTGAAGAAATCAGAATCCCGCTGTACCGGGAAGATTCCAAACCAAAACTTCTCAGCTATTCACCGGCAGGCAAAGTACCAACGTTGCTGGATGGCGATATTAACGTATGGGATTCGCTGGCGATTCTGGAATATCTGGCTGAGCGTTTCCCGCAAACCCAAGGCTGGCCTGAAGATACGACTGAAAGAGCCCTGGCGCGTTCGTTAGCAGCCGAAATGCATTCAGGTTTTACCGCGCTGCGCAGCAACTGCGGCATGAACTGTCGCCGGACACCAGCAGCTAAACAATTGCCCGATGCAGTCTATGCCGACATCGAGCGTATCGGGCAAATCTGGCAACAATGCCGTCAGCAGCACAGCACTAAAGGCCCATGGCTCTTTGGCCGATTTACCATTGTCGACGCGATGTTTGCACCCGTCGCGTTGCGTTTTTATAGCTACCAATTAGCCACCAATCCCGAAGCGCAGGCTTATATCAATACCGTGCTGGAAAATCCGGCCGTAACAGCCTGGATTGACGCAGGCAAGCAGGAAACCGAAGTGATAGCCGCATTCGAGTAAACCGTTACCCAAACAGGAAACCAACCATGCTTGACCATTTACGTTTGTTAAGTCGCTACAACCAATGGATGAACGACAAGCTTTACAGCACCGCCGCGCAGTTGTCAGCAGACGAGCTTGCCTTAGATCGCGGCGCGTTTTTCGGCTCGCTATTGGGTACCTTGAACCACATCATGGTTGCCGACATCGTTTGGTTAAAACGTTTTTCCAACCACCCCGCCCAACATTCGGCACTGGACGAAATACGCGCAACACCCCAGCCGCAAGCCCTGGCGCAAATTTTAATTGATGATTTTACAGTATTAACCGGGCAGCGCCGGGAGTTGGACAAGACAATAATCGCTTGGTGCGAACAGCTCGACCCCGCTGATCTTGGCTATACGTTAGCTTATGAAAATATGAAAGGCGAAGCACAAAGCAAAAACTTTAGCAGCCTGATGCTGCATTTGTTTAACCACCAAACCCATCACCGTGGCCAAGCGACAACGTTATTGTCACAGCGGGGCTTGGATGTGGGCGTTACGGATTTGCTGGCGCTAATTGATAGCAAAGCGAATTAAGTTTTAATCAGGGTTGGAAAAGCACGCTACTCAGCTTATATGACTTGATACCTAAGCAATTAAGCAGTTTGGGGCCATGAACGATATAACAAGGGCCGTTTTATTGGATAGTCGAGAAAGCGACGACTTTGTCCCGCCCCGTTTGTTTTGCTCGATAAAGAGCTGTATCTGCCGCTTCAAGTAGCGAAAAAAGATCCAGGCCGATATGCTCGGAACTCGCGACACCAATACTAATCGTGCTGGATACCCACGTTCCACGCCAGTGAACCGGCCGTTCCGTGTGAGACAGGCGTAGCCTTTCCGCCATATCTTCAGCTTCTTCCTCGGAAGTAGCAGGCAATAACAGGCAAAATTCCTCACCACCATAGCGCGCTAAATAATCGTCACGACGAATTTCCATTTTGGCGTTGATTATCAACTGCCGCAACACTTCATCGCCAGCCTGGTGTCCGTAATTGTCATTAATGCGTTTGAAATGATCCACATCCATCATCATCACCGACAATGTTTCTTGGTGTCGCATACTACGGGCAAGCAAGCTTTGAAACTTCAGTTCCAGACTGTGGCGATTCCAGGCGCCTGTTAAAGAATCGGTAGTGGCAAGATTTTCTAACTCGGCGGCCATGCGATAATTCACCATCAAGATGAAGCCGAAGGTCAGGAAAAGATGGGTGACGCTGCCCATAAAAAACATCACCGGATTGATCGGTAATGGATTATAAAGACCATAGCTGTTAGCCGGAGCTGAAAGTATCGAAACCGCCCTGAGGCTATAACTTATGGCCAACAACGCAAATGACGAACCGGTCAACCAGTATGCAGTACGTTCTGGTGTCTTAATCGATATCAGTAAAGCGCGTGCGCAAGCAAAGTTGAGTGCGGCAAACACAATAGAATTAGCCGTAGCCCGTAATTGCACATCAGGATGAACAATTGTAAACCAGATAGTTTGAGTAACCACCAAAGTCACTACCGCAGACAAAACAAGCCATTGACTGGGTTGTTCTTTGAAAGCCTGGATACCAAGCAATTGCAGCGCTGATCCGGCAGCTAAAAAAACCGCTCCGGCAACAACAGCCCAACCGTTACCGGGTGTTAACTGGGTATACGCAACTCCGAACCCAAGACTGATAAATAAACTGGCCAGTGACCATTGCCGGAGCCCTTGAATGCCGCGGGCATGTAAACTGGCGACCCCCAGCAATAACGAAAACAAAAAGCTGAGCACGGCAAGCATCACCATCATCGTGCGCAGGTCTAAATTCATAAGGCATCCTGAGTGGTTATTGTGAAAAAAGCTGTTTATTATGGGTCAAAAAACTTACCCGGTAACCACTGTAAGCATAGTTGTTATGGCCGATTTATCTGGGGTTTCATCAGTCAACATTTGCTTAGCTAATTGATTACCGGCTTCAACCAGCGGATGAATCACAAAATTCGCACCCAATTTTTTGAGTTTCACCTCTTCATCGTCGTGGTAACAAATTGTGCCTATCTGGCCGTTAAACCCGCGTTTTTTAAGTCGACTGATGGCAATACATCTGGCTTCAAATGTCGGCACGGTAATAACGACACCTTTGACTCTTTCCAACGGCAGTCCGCTCCACAACTCACTATCCTCGACATCGCCATAAACCGCCCGTTTGCCAGCGGATCGCAGATTCTCCAGAACGGTAGGATCGGCATCTAGTCCAACGACCCGTTGATCTTGTTCAGATAATGCCCGATAGGTGGCAACTCCGGTACGTCCCATACCGATCACCAGCCACTCTGCAGCACCGAAGCTTTCCGGCAAGCGATCCGGGTGGCCGGACTTTTTTTCAAAACGCACCAACACCGGTTCGGCCCATGAAAACAAGCGGTGAGAAAAACGATTCAATGGCGCGGCAACCGCCAACGACCCGGCGACGGCCAGGCTGATAATCGATTGCCATTCCACCGCCAGCAACTTGGCTTGCACCACCGCACCGGTAGTAATCAGCGCAAATTCGCTATAAGTCATTAATGCCAGCGAAGAAATAAAAGCCGTACGCGCACGCAGACCGGCCAGCAAAAACAACCCAAAGAACAATACCCCTTGCAACGGCAACAATGCCAATAGCTCTAATGCATTGAGCGCCTGCTCGCGGGTTGGCAAGTCAGTCAGGCCAATTTGCAGAAAAAAGGCCACCAGAAACAACTCCTTTAGCCCCCAGAGTCGATCGGCAAGTTCATTAATCTTGGGATGAGAGGCCAGCATTACCCCGGTCAATAATGCACCAATATCGGCGGCGATGCCGACACTTTCAGCCAATACGCCACCCGCCAACGCCAACGAAACGCCCAACAGCATCATTAGTTCAGAGCTACGGCTAGACGACAGCATGCGATGGGCCAACGGCCGCAACAAAGGTAATAAAAACAGCGCCAATGCCCAGGGCGTCGGTTGTTTGCCATCCGCAAATGCCAATAGTCCGATGGCAATGATGTCCTGCAAAATAAGAATACTCAGCACATCCCGACCATGCAATGACGATAGTTCGCCGCTGTCTTCCAATACCTTGATAGCCAACACGGTGCTGGAAAAAGCCAGACTGACGCCCAATACCAAACCACCAGTGACGCGTTTATCCAGCCAGAAAAATACCAATGCTGAAATCAAGGCCATCAATAATAAATGCAGGCCACCAACGCTTAACACTTCGCGGCGTATCAGCGAACTCGGCTTAAGCTTTAAGCCGACCGAAAACAGCAGCAATTGAATACCAATATCGGCCAAATGCCCAAGATCCGGTAACGCCGCAATGCCCAACCCGTGCAAAATATAACCCGCAACCAAATACCCCACCAATGGCGGAAGAAACAGGCGACTGGCTACCAAACCCGCCAGATAAGCCGTACTGATCCAGACTACTTCCATCATATTTATTAATTCAAAATTTGTTAATCCCAGTTTGATCCTAACCGGTTTTGAGGATTTTTCGGGTATTTTTTGCTGATTGATCAGCAGTACAAAGATACGAAAACTATAAAATATACAAAGGAAATGCTGTAAATGAAAAACAAAAACTGCTCCCTTATCCGGGCTAGGTTTATCATTAAACTTTAGTTAGACTTTCCAATACGCTCAGCACGCTAAAATATTATTACCTAATATATTAAGCCCTACTTCCAAAATTACTTTGTTGTGACTGCAATGTTTAATCTTGAAAACACCCCGTATCTTCTTGATCAAAAATCAGAGGAGCAACTAAAAGAGAAACTATCTTATCTCGAAGAGCGTATTAGTTTACTCCGTAGAAAAGGAGCTCTTACTGATGAAACTGTACGAAATTATTACGGCGAAAAACGATTTGAGCAGGTAGCCGAATCCAATGCTATTGAAGGCAGTACCCTTTCAGCCGGAGAAACAGAACTGGCCGTATTAAAAGGAGTCACAATCACAGGACACGACCCTGCTTATGTCCGCGATGCAATAGCCCTGGATAATGCATTGACAAGGCTAATAGAGCTAGCTAAAGACAAAAACACTCCTAGCAACATCGAACAATTACATAATATCCATCAGCTTATTCTGGGTGACAGACAGGGTGCGGGTGTGTTTAGAAACGAGAGAGTCACAATACGCGGATCAAAACACACACCGCCGAAAACTTGGCAAGACATCATGCGTCAGATGGAAACTTGGCAACAATGGTCAATAGACAACTCAACTTTACCTACCCCCTTAAGGGCCGCGATTTTGCATGCTTGGCTTGCACACATTCACCCATACATTGATGGAAACGGAAGAACAGCGCGCGCAATAACAAATCTTGAGCTGATTCGAGCAGGTTACCCCCCAATTATTATTAAGAAAAAAGAACGAGAACGATATATTGACGCTCTTGGTGAATCTGATGAAGGAGGTGACATAAGGTCTTTTTTGGAGTTAATTTTTGAACGATTAGAAGGCGCACTTACTGGTCTTGAGTTATCGGCAAAAAAAATGCAAAGCTTCAGCCCTGCTCTTGAGAAAATTCGTATTAACCAACAAAATCAGCTTCAAATTTGGGAAACCAGTGTCAAACTGCTTGCATCGATAATTGAACATCAATTGAACACGCAACTTGATGCGGTAAAAGGTTCCTGTAATTTCCGAATTTTTGAATCTCCACTTGATTTAGATGACTATATCGAGGTGTGTGGAGGTCATAGCGTTTCAAGAAGTTGGGCTTTCATTCTGGCAGTTTCTATTCCAGGTTTACCCAGCATTGAAAGACTTGCGTATATAGGACACAGAAGCGCAAAAATCCACCAATATTTAAATCGAGAAGGAGGCCCTTCTCTATACTGGTCCAAAAAGAATCCTACCGGCTTCCCTAAATGGATTTCTGACGACGCCCCCCCTTATGCAAAAGAACTAACCACACGAATTGGCAATGGCGACGAATGGTACATTCTTACTCAAAATGATCAGATAGAGACTCTTTCTACTACCGAATTGGCATCTAAGATTACTCACTCTTTAATTTCAATGTCAGCGGCGTAATGCATCATTGCCACTGGCTTTGTACTCTCACCTACCAACTCCCCGCTCCGACTCTTTCTTCGCCACCTTATCCCGCAAATACACCGGCATAGCGTGGTCAACATCAACTGCTTGACCCAGGCTAAAACCCCAAGCTCCCAATTTGGCTATGCTGGCCGCCCTGGGTAAAGCATCTCTATGGTAGTCAGTGACTAGACCATCCAACCGGGCAAGAAGTTGTTGATGGTAAACACCCCAGCCCGAGCCGACGCCAATACCGGACAATTCCGGAAAAACAATATTTTCAGCGAGGGTGACGGCTTCTTCGCCGATCAATTCGGCATAGCCATCGGCATTGCGCTGATAGACGCCCCAAAAAATTTCCCCCATGCGAGCATCCATCGCCACATAAGCGATGTTATCAGTATGTTTATCAAAAAAATCCTGGGCGATAGCCGCCAAGGTGGAGACCGGCACCACGGGCAAATCTGCTCCAAAGGCAATGCCTTGAATCACGCTGGTGGCGATGCGCACGCCGGTAAACGAGCCGGGGCCGCGGCTAAATGCCAGCGCATCGAGTTGCTGCGGGGTTAATCCGGCATCGGCCAGTAACGAATCGATCATCGGCAAGATCAGCTTGGTGTGCTTTTGGGGAGCAAGTTCAAATCGTTCTACTAACGCACCATCAATAAATAAAGCGGCCGAACAAGCTTCGGTGGATGTTTCCACAGCTAATAATTTCATTATTTGAGCAATCTCTTAAAATTCAATTTTGTAGGGGCGGGCCTTGCCCGCGAATAGGTTGAGGTGATGAATAATCGCGAGCAGAGCCCAACCCGCTCCTACTTTTGTTCCTTAAAAAACGCCTGCACGTCTTCGATATTCCGGGTGCGCTTCATGGCGGGCACACTGTCCAAAAATATCTGTCCGTAGGAGCGTTTTAATAAGCGCGGGTCACAGACCATCAACACGCCGCGATCGGTGACATCGCGAATCAATCGGCCGATACCTTGGCGCAAAGCAATCACCGCAGTCGGCAGTTGGTAGGTAAAGAAAGGATTGCGGCCCTGTTTGGTCATGGCTTCCATGCGCGCTTTTAATACCGGATCGCCGGGCGATGCAAATGGGAGTTTATCGATAATCACGCAGGATAAGGCTTCACCTCTGACATCGACGCCTTCCCAAAAACTGGATGTGCCCAACAACACGGCATTGCCCGCGTCCTTAAACTGATCCAGTAACACGCCTTTAGGACGGCTGCCCTGAATCAGCAAGGGATAGTCGATTTTATCGCGCAATAATGCCGCTGCTTCCTGCAATGCGCGATGGCTGGTAAACAAAAAGAACGCCCTGCCCTTGCTGGCTTGCAGCACCGGCAACGCAAATTCGACGATACGTGGAATAAATTCAGGATCATTAGGTTGGGGCAGCCCTTTCGGGTGATAGAACAGCGACTGATTAGCAAAATCGAACGGACTGCCCCAGCTGGCGGTGGCGGCATTGCCCAGGCCTAAATTATTGGCAAAATGGTCGAAACGATTACCGACGCTTAAGGTCGCCGAGGTAAAAATCCAGGTGGCTTTATGCTGCGCCATAAACGCACGAAATTCACCGGCGATGTCCAGCGGCGTGCGGCTTAAGCTGAAAGTGTTTTTATAAGTTTCGTACCAGCGAATCCATTTGCCGCTGTTGTCTTCGAGGATTACTTTTAACTGCTGCACCAGCTCGTCAGCACGTTTAAAGCAGGTTTCCAGCCCCTTGGTTTTAACGGATGCCAGTTCCAGTTGATCGCTTACCCGCTGCAACTGGTCTTTGACTGCGATCATGCCTGCAGCCAACTTGGGATTATTATCGATGTCCTGCCAGTCGCCGCGTCTAAGCTCTATACCAAAAGCTAGACGCAGATCTTTGACTTCATGCTCCAGATCTTCGCAAGCGGTACGCAAGGCTGGAATATCGGTGGCATCTTTAAAATATTCCATCAGCGAGTCTTTAGCCAAATCATTGAGCTGTTTGGCGCTGACGGTGATGCCTAAAAAATTAGACGCAGTGTCGGCCAATTGATGCGCTTCATCGATAATCACCACCTCAGCATTGGGCAATAACTCACCAAAACCGTTATCGCGAATCGACCAATCGGCGCATAGCAGATGATGATTAACCACCAAAATTTCGGACTCTTGGGCTTTTTTTCTGGCCTTAACCAGAAAACATTCGGCAAAGTCCGGGCAATCTTGTCCCAGGCAATTATCGATACTGGAGGTGGCTTGATACCAAATGGGATCGGCCTCAGCAACATCAGACATCTCCGACACATCGCCGGTTTTGGTGCGTTTTGCCCATGAACTGATTTTTGCCAGTGACGCTGCGTCTTCCTTGCTAAAACCCAGCGACGAGGTCATCGAATTGGTTAGCCGATAGGTACACAAATAATTGGCGCGACCTTTTAACAAAGCGGCCAAAAACTGCGTTTTCATGGCCTTGCGGATTACCGGCAAATCTTTATTGAATAACTGATCCTGCAGGTTTTTGGTGCCGGTCGAGATAATGACTTTTTTGCCGGACTGAATGGCGGGCACCAAATAGGCAAAGGTTTTGCCGGTACCGGTACCGGCTTCGGCAATCAAATTTTCGTTATCGTCAATCGCCTTGGCAATCGCCTCCGCCATTTCCAACTGTGCAGCCCGCGGCTGATAGCCGGAAATTACTTGCGCCAACGCACCATTGTCACCAAAAAATTGTTTTGTGTCTGTCACATCAATAGATAAAGTTACTACGCTAAACCGCAACGTAAAAGCTAACAGCAGCGTCGATCAAAAGGTCGTCAATCTTACCAGTCAACAATCGTTTTTTTTGACAAAATTTCAGCATCAACCGTAAATTGCGATACATTGCATTACTTGCCCAAAATACCAACTCAAAAGGTAAATAAATGAACATCCAACCCAAACTCCACTGCTTACTACTCT
>JAQTQN010000007.1 GCA_028712225.1 Methylobacter sp. | reverse complement strand
GACATTGAAGAATTAATAGGATTTAATTAAAAACTTATTGGGATTGGTATAACATGCCATAGCAACATTTAAATCATCCAGTCGTTGATTATTTAACTGTCCTTTTTCAATATGCCATGCAACTAACAGCTTGCAGTCACCCGTTGTAGGCGGTTGTAACCATACACAAGGGCAGGCGATTTCGCAGTTACAGGTTTCAAAATAACTGCCTTGTAATATCCAGTTGTTGGTATCCGACATGCTATTTCCTAAAAAGGTTCTTTAAACGGTCTCAAATCCAGTTCATGTGTCCATGCGCTGGGGTGTTGCTGGTGGATAGCCCAGTAAGTTTCAGCAATGGCTTCAAGCTGCAATAAGCCATCTTTGCCTTTCGCTTTAACGTAGTCCGGGAATTGATTTTTAGCCCGATCACCATCAATTACGCCGTCAATGATGGTATGCACCACATGTATTCCTTGCGGGGAGAATTCTCTTGCCATGCCTTGAGCTAAAGCTCTTAAGCCTGCCTTTGCTGTTGCAAAGGCAGTAAACGGAGGCTTCGCTCTGAGTGAGGCGGTCGCGCCGGTAAAAAACAGCGTTCCTTGATGCTGGGCTTTCATGACCTTAACGGCTTCTTTGCCGAAGAAAAAGGCTCCCAGACAATTTTGCTGCCAAAGATTGATAAAGGTTTCTGTATTTGTATCCAGTAACGGTGAGGGAATATTGCTGTCTACATTGTAGGCAGCAATATCGATACGATAACCCTCCAGTTGCGACATTTTGAATAAATGCGCCACATCGCGTTCAACCGTTGCATCGGCAATCACGGTGGTGACAGTTCCTCCGGCTTCCCGGATAGTGTCTGCGACCTTGTGAAGTTTATCTTCACTTCGGCCTGCGATGAAAACATGCAAGCCTTTTGCGGCAAAATAGACGGCGAGTGAGGCGCCCAATCCTTGTTCCGGACCCACTCCGATGATAACGGCTGAACATTTTTGCTCCATTATTATTTTCCGGCGGTTGTTGCTTCAGGGACTTCTATTAATGCACCAGATTTAACATCATAGATGTAACCATAAACGGGGATGTCAGAAGGCACCAGCGGATGTGACTTGATGCGTACGACATCTTCAAGGACGCTTTGTGCCTGATCTTTAATGGTTAACCAATCAATATATTTGCCTTCGGCAGAGCCAGGACCTTCACAGCAATCATGCCAGCCGTCGGCATCGACCGAAGCGGTTTTCAAGCTGCTGGACAGTAAATCGCGCATGATTTCATCAGTGAATGTTTCCATGCCGCAGTCTGTGTGATGAATAACAAACCATTCCCGCGTGCCGAGTAATTTATAGGAGATAACCAGTGAGCGAATCGCATCATCACTGGCCCTGCCGCCGGCATTGCGAATGACATGCGCATCGCCTTCGGAAAGACCGGCGTATTTGGCGGGATCCAGACGGGCATCCATACACGTCAGAATTGCAAAATGCCGACCGGGAGGCATCGGTAAATCGCCTTTATCAAAACTGGCAACGTAGCCGCGATTGGCTATTAACACTTCATTTAATACATTACTCATGATTCTTCCTCGTAGTTAATTACTATTTTCTGCCGAATATCAGCGAGAAATTATTGGCCGGCATGTTGATTTGTTCTTTTAATTCCAGGCCATGGTCGACTGCTGCTTTTTTCAGGTCGGCGACATCTTTTAAGCCCCACTCGGAAACACCGGCTGAGCTCAATGTTTCATGAAACTCTTTATTAGAATCCGTAGTAAAACTGCCTTCGACTTGAAAGGGGCCGTAAATAAGCAAAAAACCATCGTCATCCAGTAAATTGGAGGCGCATTCCATCATGCCGTCGGCAATCGAAATGGGGGCTACCTGAAAAATATTGATACAGAAAATTGCCGTAAATGAATGGGGTTCGCCGGGATTAAACCAAGTTTCAGGATTGGTTAAATCTAAATGAACCGGGTCGGCAATATTGTCGTTCTTATGATCGATTGACAGTTTTTTGATGTTATCAAAAACCTCCTGGTCTTTATCGGAGGGATGAAAATGCAAGTGTTCGAAATGCGGCGCAAAGTAATTGATGTGCATGCCGCTACCGCTGGCAAGTTCCAAAACATTACCAGGATCTTTAGGCAGTTTTTCTTTTAACACGCCTAGCAGGGGTTCGCGGTTACGCCCCCCAGCCCAGGCAACATACTCGCTTAGGGGGTGTGGATCTAAAGGTGGTTTTTCTTGGGTCATTACTTATTCCTCATTGTTAATAGCATTTCTATTAGAGCAAACGCTGTGCCATGGGTAATTATAATTATTTATCTTAAATTTCAATGGGTTGATTTATATCTTTACTGGAATTGTGAAGTTGTGCTTCAATTAAAGAAAATTAATTTCACAAACGATTATGAGCAATAATTCCCTTTCCGATATTACGCCAGTTTTTTTTCTGCAAACCTTCATCCTCGAGTTGATGCATGCCAGTGAACAACAGGGACAGCAGCACTGTGAGCAACTGATTGAGCATATTGCCAAGACGGCAGGGTGTTTTTTTGAAGAAACCTATCGAGAAGAAACCAAAAAAAATCAGCTATTAGATAGAGAAAGCTATACCGAACTGATACTCGGCCTTAAAAACAATATTGGCGGTAAGTTTTCATTGGCATCGAGTAACCAGGACTGCATCACCGTTACCAATACTTGTTGCCCTTTCGGCGAGCGGGTGACTAATTTTCCTGAACTATGTCGAATGACGTCCAGTGTTTTTGGCGGTATTGCCGCCAGGAATTTCGGTTACGCCAAAGTTGAAATTAAACAGAGCATTGCTCGCCACGATGGACGGTGCGAGGTGTGTGTCTACACCAATCCGCAGGCGGCAAAAGATCGCCCCGGGATGGAATACACGGATGCGACCTTCGTTGAAGAAAAACAAGATATTAACGAGCTGCATTCCCGTATCGAAGAAAGCATGCAGCAGATCTGGCGTAAACAAAGCAAGTTGCCTGCAAAAAAACACCAGCCTCCGGCAATTATTGCCAAATCGCCGACTATGCAAAAAATACTGCAGGCCATAGAAGTGGTGGCTCCCACCTTGGCAACGGTATTAATTCAAGGGCAAACGGGTGTCGGTAAGGAATTAATTGCCCGGGCTATTCATGCGATGAGCGACCGTTGTCAGAAGCTGTTTATCCCGATTAACTGCGGGGCCATTCCGGAAAGCTTGATCGAAAGTGCTTTGTTCGGTCATGAAAAGGGCGCATTTACCGGTGCGATAGAAGTACACCAAGGCTATTTTGAAAGGGCTGAAGGCGGCACCTTGTTTCTTGATGAGGTTGATTCATTATCTCCGGCCGCTCAAACTCGTTTACTGCGTGTTATTCAGGAAGGCGAGCTGGAACGGGTAGGGGGCAAACAAACATTATCGGTTGATTTAAGAATCATCTCAGCGACCAATCAAAATTTGGAGGAGTTGGTTAAACAAGGACAGTTTCGCAACGATTTGTATTACCGCATCAACGTAGTCCGCTTAAACATTCCTCCCTTGGTCGAGCGACCGGAAGATTTACCTTATCTCGTACAGTTGATTATTCAGCGTTTGAATAAGAAATATAACAAAGCCGTTGAATCAGTCAGCCGGGAAGTCATGCAGAAAATTCGTACCTATTCTTGGCCGGGTAATGTTCGCGAGCTAGAAAACATCCTTGAACGCAGTCTGTTGTTTGCTAACGGTAAAGAAATGACTGAGCTGGATTTGGAGCTTTCCGGCACTGAGAAAACCATGGAAGAATGGAAAGACGTAAAAGAACACGCTCTTGCCAGGATTGAACAATCATTTCTCGAAACAGCTTTAAAACAACATCAAGGGGATATAAAAAGCGTTGCTGAAAACATGGGGGTTACTTCGCGAGCTGTTTACACGAAGCTGAAAAAATACCAGATAAATTTGGCTGATTATCGAGGGGCGTAATTGAAGTTTCTAAGGTTTATCTATTCTAGGAGCCTGTCGGACAATGACCTTGTCCGCCTGATTTTCTGGCGGCCGCGAGGCAACGAAGCCGGTGGCGCGACTTGCAAAACAAATTTCCGGATTGCACCCAACCAAAAGCGGTCTGACCTGATCGCCGTGCAACGCCAACCGGCGAGACTTTTACGATCATTCCGGCTTATCCGGCCGCCAGTACGTGCATCCGTTTCAGATTGTAGGCCAGGGCGACCAGTTTCCATTCGCCGGAAGTCGCTTGCAGACCGCGCAACGAGAACTGTCGAAAGCCCATGATCTGTTTGATGATACCGAACACCGGCTCGACGCTACATTTGCGCTGACCGTAACAGGTGCGTTCCTCTTTGGTTTTCAAGGCGTGAGCCATCTTGACCACCGGATCGTCGGTGTGCGGCGCGGGCACATCGGCCGCGAGTCGTTCTTCCAAAGGCAGATGATGCGAATCTCGGCCCAGGGCGATCAGCGGCGTGATGCCTCGGTCTTCGCAGACTTTAACATTGCCTCGGCTGAAGTAACCGTTATCGACCAGCAAGGTATCGGGCTTTCCCAAATCGTTTTCCAGTTTGGCTACTTCGTCCAGCATCGGTTCGACTTGCTGCTTGTACCCACAGGGCATAAATCGTTGGTGTCCTGCGTGAGCGTGGCCGCGACGATGAGCATGCTGTCAACGTCGACGGTCGCCTGGCCGTTGTACCCCCGCACGAAGCCTTCGTGGCTGGGCATGATACCCACAGGGCACAAGTGCGGGATTCTTCGTCGGTCAGGTTGATTTGATCCTTGGCCTTTGGCCCGGTTTCAGGCGCTTTGGGCTCTTTGCCGCGCGGCTTTTGTCCGGCGGCGCGCTGGGCTTCGCGGCGTGCGACTTTGTCGGCATAGTCTTTCTGGGCCTGCTGGTCGCGTTCTTTAACCCGTTCGGCAATCTTGGCTTTGGCTTCAGCCAACGCTTTGAGGCGCTGTTCGCGGCGGGCGATTTCGGCGGGTAAGTCGTGCTCGTCGCCCGCTTCCTGTTGATCGGTTTGGGCTGCTTTGACCAATAAGGCTTGGACTTCCTCGCGCAGCTGGGCTTCCAGTTTTTCGATATGACCGTGGGACAGAGCCTTGTGCTTCGAGGCGTTCGCCTTGAGCTTGGTGCCGTCCAGCGAAATCGTTCCAAGCTTGACCAGTTTCATGGCCTTCGCAATCGTCAGTACCTGGATAAACAGGTCTTCCAGTTCCACCAGGAACGTCTTGCGGAAGTTGGCCAAGGTGTCGTGATCGGGATGCAAGTTAGCGGCGATGAAACGGAAAGCCACGGAATCGTACGTCGCCTTTTCGAGTTTACAGCTGGAGAAGGTGCCGGTGGCGTAGCCGTAAACCAGCAGGGCCAGCAGCAAGGCCGGGTGATAGGCTTCGGAACCACTGCGCGAATACCGACTGGTCAGCTTCGATAAATCCAGTTAATCGATGACTTCGACGATATATCGGGCCAGGTGATCATCGGGTAACCATTCATCCACTGACGGCGGCAGTAGATATTGTTGGTGTCGGTCGTATTGGATGAATCGGGCCATGGCTCTTCTCGGTTTTTGTCTCAATATTGGCGGTTATTTTACCAAATGGCGAGGTGGACTCGCCGGGAAGTCCGACAGGCTCCTAGGCGATACCTTACAACTTTTGGAACAGCATGTTGATTATGCAGCGCTGGCTGCTGCCATTGACCTGGCAGCACCGCGTCCCAGCCTTGATCGCGGCGGTCGGCGACCGTTTCCCACCGGACTAATGGTAAAAGCCCTAATCATTCAACAGCTTTACAACCTGAGCGATGAACAAATGGAGTATCAATTGTTGGATCGCCTGAGTTTTCAACGCTTTGTTGGGTTGCGCCACAGCAGTCAGATTCCAGATCGCACCACGTTCTGGACCTTTCGAGAACGACTCGCGGCGGCCGGTGCCAGTGAAACCCTATCGCCTAAAGCGCCTACTGTTGGTTGACGCCGTTAACCGTGAGCTGGACAAGCACGGTTACATCGCGCGTGGTGGGCAAATGATAGACGCCAGCATTGTACCTGTACCCAAACAGCACCTTCATAAAGCAGAAAAGGACTTGATTAAACAAGCCGCGACACCGATAGATTGGTCGCCTGCCAAGCGACGGCAGAAGGACGTCGATGCCACCTGGACCAAGAAACACGGTAAATCGTACTTTGGCTATAAGCTATCCGCCTGCGCTGATAGACGTTATAAGCTCATTCGCAAGATCAAAATCAGTACCGCCAGCGAACACGATACCCGTCATCTGGAAGATGTACTGGATGCCAGCAACACCAGTCGCGATCTCTATGGCGACAAAGGTTGCGTAGACGGTGAACGCGAAACCCGATTAAAAGCGGCCGGTTGGCGCGTGCATATTCAACGCAAAGCCGCCCCAGGTAAGCCCTTATCTGACTGCCAAAAGCACCGCAACACCCGCATTGCTAAAACGCGGGTACGCGTTGAGCATGTGTTTGCTGGCCTGGAGTAACTGGGCGGCAAAGGCTTACGCTGCATTGGTCTGGAGCGGGCCACGTTGCCGCTCAATTGGAAGGCGGCAACCTATAACTTGCGACGCCTGTGCAGCTTGAAAAGCTGTGGGATCGTGGCCTTTTAGCAGCCAAGGTGCGGCTGAAATTGCCGAAAGCGGTGATTTCGGGTGAAAACAAGCCCTCATGCGAGGGCAAAACAAGAAAAATGGAGAGCTTTCGTGCCGATTTACAGCCATTAGCAATCTATCAAATTATTTGGGCGGTATTTCGAGGTACCCTATTGTCTTTTGCTAAAGCAGGGGAATAAAAGAATCGAACAATCGATGGGGATTTGGGGGGCATAAAAAAAGCAGGTTACGAAAAATCGTAGCCCGCTTTTTTATGAGTACCTTAGGTAAATGTCAGTAAAACTTAACCTTGTTCTGCAGCCCCACCAATAGATTTACTGTTTTTATTATCTTCTTTTGGCGGGTTGGGTTCTTCTATAGAAGTATCGTTTGCAGACTCTGGAGGCGGAGTATCATCCCAACCTTCAGGTGCTCTAACTTGCTTACGGGCCATCAAGTCATCGATTTGATATTTATCAATAGTTTCATATTTCATTAATGCATCAGACATTGCATGCAATATATCGATATTCTCTTTCAGAATAGATTCAGCACGTTCATAATTTTTATCAATTACTGAACGTATTTCTTCGTCTATTACTCTTGCCGTGTCTTCAGCGACAGATTTATGCTGAGTTACAGAGCGACCAAGGAAAACTTCACCTTCTTCTTCACTGTAAGCCAATGGCCCTAAACGCTGAGAAAGCCCCCATTTAGTAACCATATTTCTAGCCAAATCGGTAGCGCGCTCAATATCGTTAGATGCACCTGTACTAACTTGTTCCCAGCCAAAAATCATCTCTTCAGCTATACGTCCGCCGTATAAACTAGAAATCATGCTATCAAGCTTTTGTTTGCTCGCACTATATTGGTCGCTTTCTGGCAGGAACATGGTAACACCCAATGCACGGCCCCTTGGCATTATGCTGACCTTGTAAACAGGGTCGTGCTCAGGGACGGTTTTGCCAACTATTGCATGGCCAGCTTCGTGATAAGCGGTCATTTTCTTTTCCTTTTCGCTCATTACCATAGAATGCCTTTCAGCGCCCATGATCAGCTTGTCCTTTGCTTTTTCTAAATCGATCATGCTGACTAAGCGTTTGTTCATTCTTGCCGCAAACAATGCGGCTTCATTGATCAAATTAGCTAAATCAGCACCTGAAAAGCCAGGCGTACCTTGAGCGATGTATTTAACAGTGACATCGTCTGCAGTAGGTACTTTTTTTAAATGGACTTTGAGAATCTGCTCACGACCTCTAACATCGGGTAGGCCTACGGTTACTTGGCGATCAAATCGACCAGGACGCAATAAAGCCTTATCCAAAACATCTGGACGGTTGGTAGCTGCAATAACTATGATTCCTTCGTTACCTTCAAAGCCGTCCATTTCTACCAATAACTGATTTAATGTTTGTTCGCGTTCATCATTGCCACCACCTAAACCAGCACCACGCTGACGACCGACAGCATCAATTTCATCAATAAAAATAATACACGGAGCATGCTTTTTAGCTTGTTCAAACATATCGCGAACACGAGATGCACCAACACCTACAAACATTTCAACAAAATCAGAACCAGAAATTGTAAAAAACGGCACTTTAGCTTCACCGGCAATTGCTCTAGCCAATAGCGTTTTTCCTGTTCCCGGGGGGCCTATCATCAAAGCACCTCTGGGGATTTTTCCGCCCAATTTTTGATATTTTGCAGGGTCTCTTAGGAAATCAACCATCTCAGCGACTTCCTCTTTAGCTTCATCACAACCAGCGACGTCGGCAAATGTGACTTTTATTTGATCTTCTTCCAGCATACGCGCTTTGCTCTTGCCAAAGCTCATGGCTCCTCGACCACCTGCGCCTCCGCCTTGCATTTGCCGCATAAAAAACACCCAAACGCCTATTAATAGCAGCATAGGGCCAAATGAAACCAACAATTGCATCAGCATGGATGGCTGTTCCGGTGGAACAACCTTAATTTCTACACCATTGGCTAAAAGATCATCAACTAAATGAGGGTCGGCAGGCGCATAGGTTTTAAATATTTCTCCACCTTGCATTTTGCCTTTGATAATATTTTCATTGATCATGACCTGCTGAACTTGGCCCGCTTTTACCGCATCAATAAATTGAGAATACGATAAGGAGGAATCGGCACGGTCATTTTGAGGGCCAAAGTTGTTGAAAATAGACATCAATACAACAGCAATGACGACCCAAAGGATTATATTTTTCATCATGTCGTTCAATTTACACATCCTGGGCCTGAACGGCTCTCGGTTTAAAAACTGCTTGAATTATATCAGGACTTAATAATCCTGACTGTTTTAATGGGAATTAAAAGAGCCTTTATAAGCTATATCTTAACTAATATGAAGGCAAAACGAATTATTTAAAGCCTTTCGCTAAAATATATACTTCATTGCTTCTGGGTCTTGACGCTTTTGGCTTTCTGATAACAGTTTTAACAAAATATTGCTGAACATTTTTAAAAAATAAGTCAAATCCATCACCCTGAAATAATTTGACCAAAAATGATCCGTCTTTTGATAAGGTCGCTATTGCTGTTTCTAGAGCCAATTCAGCCAAATAAATTGCTTTGGGTTGATCAACCCCTTTATTTCCTGTCATATTTGGTGCCATGTCTGACATTACTAGATTAATACTGGCTCCATCAAGAATAAGTTTCAATTTATTTAAGACGTCTTCTTCGCGAAAATCACCTTGAATAAAATCAACTCCTTCTATTGGCTCCATAAGTAAAATATCTAAGGCAATAATACGGTTTTTTTTTCCTAATAATTGCCGTGTACGTTGAGACCAACCACCAGGGGCGGCCCCTAAGTCGACTACATTCATGCCTGGTTTTATGATCTGATCTTTATCCTGAATTTCATTCAATTTAAAGACTGCGCGAGAGCGATAACCCTGAGCCTGCGCCATTTTGACATATTCATCCTGGAAATGTTCTTGCATCCAGCGGTTACTGCTTTTACTTCGAGCCATTGCTATTTTAAATAGTGTAAAATTGATATTTTGAATCTAGGAAAACGCGTGAAAGCTGCTGACAAAAAGAAACTTAAGGCCTTAGCTCATACATTAAATCCCACTGTAATGATTGGTCAATCCGGATACACCGCTGCAGTACTTTCAGAAATTGAACTTGCACTTGATAGTCATGAACTTATAAAACTTCGTATTCGTGCTGAACGGGATGATCGCAAGCAAATTGCTGAAAAAATTTGTAGCGATACTAATGCCGAACTAATACAAACTATTGGTCAAATTTTGGTTATTTATAGGAAAAATACAAAAAAATAATAACTTAGGTGCAAGGCGTGAGTACATTCTGCCTTGCACCTTGTTTTAGTCAAACATATTTGATTGCAATAATTTCATACTCAATGTTGCCACCGGGTGCCTTAACTGTCACCACATCTTCAACTTCTTTACCTATCAATGCTCTAGCAATAGGCGAGCCGATTGAGATGCGTCCTTCTTTAATGCTGGCTTCGTCTTCGCCGACAATCTGATATGTCACTTGTTTGCCAGAATTAGTATCTTCAATTTCTACAGTTGCACCAAATACCACTTTGTTATTTGCATTAACCTTGGTAATGTCAATGATCTGTGCATTCGAAAGCTTCCCTTCAATTTCAGCAATCCGGCCTTCTGCAAAACTTTGTTGCTCTTTAGCGGCATGATATTCAGCATTTTCTTTTAAATCGCCATGCGCTCGTGCAGTGGCAATAGAAGCAATAATTCGCGGACGGACAACTGATTTTAATTCTTCCAATTCTGCCCGTAATTTTTCCGCGCCGGTTACGGTAAGAGGTACTTTATTCATTTATTCAACAACTCCAAATAATAACAATGTGATCACAAGACTTTCACCTTGTATCTTATATGAGACTTTTGTGTAAATCATGCAGGCAATTAACATCGCCGGCATCCAACTCACCCAGCGCATAGCATGCGGCTTTGGCTCCTGCCATTGTGGTGTAGTAAGTTACTCGATGCTGCAGCGCTTCTCTGCGCATGGTAAACGAATCTGAAATGGCTTTTTTGCCCTCTGATGTATTGATAATGAGTTGAATCTGGTCGTTTTTAATCATATCAACGGTATTTGGTCTACCTTCATTAACCTTGTAAACAATTTCACAGGGAATGCCTGCTTCTTTAAGAAACTTTGCGGTACCGCCGGTCGCCACTATTTGATATTTTTTTTCCACTAACATTCTGGCAACTTCCGGCGCTTTAGCCTTGTCCGCATCACGAATGCTAATCAGCACTTTGCCAGTGTGACTCAAATCCACACCTGCTGCGCGCTGAGATTTTGCAAAGGCTTCACCAAAAGTTTTCCCTACCCCCATCACTTCACCGGTAGATTTCATTTCCGGCCCTAATAACGGATCGACGCCAGGAAATTTAACAAATGGAAATACAGCTTCCTTAACCGAAAAATAATCCGGAATGCGTTCTTCAGTTACACCTTGCTGAGCCAAGGTTTGCCCCGCCATAACCCGGGCAGCGATTTTCGCCAATGGATAACCTGTTGCCTTAGAAACAAACGGCGCCGTTCTTGATGCTCTTGGATTCACTTCAAGTACATAAATGTCCTGGCCCTGAATTGCAAATTGAGTATTCATCAAACCGCGCACACCCAAGGCTTCCGCCATTTTGGCTACTTGTTCGCGTAATTGGTCTTGAAGCGCCGGTGCCAATTCGTAAGGTGGTAATGAACAGGCTGAATCTCCGGAATGGATGCCGGCTTGCTCAATGTGCTCCATTAAGCCGCCGATTAACACGCGCTCGCCGTCATAAATAGCATCAACATCCATTTCCACTGCATCATCCAGAAAGCGATCCAGTAGCACGGGCGAATCATTAGACACGCTCACCGCTTCTTTCATGTAACGATGCAAGCCTTCTTCGTTAAATACGATTTCCATTGCCCGCCCACCCAATACATAAGATGGCCTGACAACCAGCGGATAGCCTAATTCTTTAGCGGCATTTATTGCTTGTTCAACTGAACGCGCTGTTGCATTAGGTGGCTGCTTTAGGCCTAAGCGCTCTAACAACTTCTGGAATCGTTCGCGGTCTTCAGCCAAATCAATTGAATCAGGCGATGTACCAATAATCGGTACTCCGGCCGCTTCCAAGGCTCTGGCAAGCTTCAGCGGCGTTTGCCCGCCATATTGCACGATGACACCTTTTGGTTTTTCAAGCTGCACGACTTCAAGCACATCTTCGAGTGTCAATGGCTCAAAATATAAACGATCCGACGTATCAAAATCGGTGGATACCGTTTCCGGGTTACAGTTGATCATGATGGTTTCATAGCCATCTTCGCGTAACGCCAAGGCTGCATGGACACAGCAATAGTCAAACTCTATGCCTTGGCCGATACGGTTAGGACCACCGCCCAAAATAATTATTTTTTCTTTATCGGAAACCCGCGCCTCACATTCCTCTTCATAAGTGGAATATAAATAAGCCGTATCTGAGGAAAACTCCGCTGCACAGGAATCTATGCGTTTATAAACCGGCCGTATGCCTTGCTTATGACGTACATTACGGACTTCAGTTTCAGACGCATCAAGCAACTTAGCGATACGGATGTCAGAAAAACCTTTGCGTTTTAACTTGAAAAGCTCGCCTTCTTTCAAGGTCGATAGCGTTTTAGTAGCCAATGACTGCTCGGTCAATACTAAATCTTCAACCTGCGCCAAAAACCAAGGATCGATTTTGCTGGCCTCATTCACGTCGACCAAGCTCATACCGCTACGAAACGCATCCGCTACATAGCGCAGACGATCAGGCCCAGGATGACGCATTTCACTCTGCATGCGGTCGCGTGCATCATCAGCGTTAATATCGATAATTTCATCCAAACCGCTGATACCAATTTCTAATCCACGAAGCGCTTTTTGTAAAGACTCTTGAAAAGTCCGGCCTATCGCCATCACTTCACCGACTGACTTCATTTGCGTCGTTAGGCGATCGTCAGCCTGTGGAAATTTTTCAAAGGTAAATCGTGGTATTTTGGTAACGACATAATCGATAGTCGGTTCGAAAGACGCCGGAGTAGCCCCACCTGTTATTTCGTTTTGCAACTCGTCAAGGGTGTACCCTACCGCCAGCTTGGCGGCAACCTTGGCAATCGGAAATCCGGTGGCTTTCGATGCCAGGGCAGAGGAGCGTGATACCCGCGGATTCATTTCGATAACGATCATTCGTCCATCAACCGGATTGATAGCCACTTGTACGTTAGAACCGCCAGTATCGACGCCAATTTCGCGCAATACTGCCAGAGAGACATTACGGAGAATTTGATATTCCTTGTCAGTCAATGTTTGCGCTGGCGCTACGGTGATGGAGTCACCGGTATGTACACCCATCGGGTCAAAATTTTCGATAGAGCAGACGATGATGCAATTGTCTTTGGAATCCCGTACCACTTCCATTTCATATTCTTTCCAGCCCAATACTGATTCTTCAATCAATAGCTCATTGGTAGGAGACAAATACAAGCCACGCTCGCAGATTTCAATAAATTCTTCTTTGTTGTAAGCAATACCGCCGCCGCTACCGCCCATGGTAAAAGACGGCCGGATAATGGTTGGGTATCCTACTTCTTTTTGGGCGGCCAGCGCTTCTTCCATGGAATGCGCAGTTTTTGACTTGGCCACTTCGTAGCCGATTTTGCGCATCGCCTGATTGAACAATTCGCGGTCTTCGGCTTTATTGATGGCTTCTTTGCTGGCGCCGATCATTTCAACGTTATATTTTTCGAGCACGCCGTTGGCGTCTAAATCCAGCGCGCAATTAAGCGCTGTTTGTCCGCCCATAGTCGGCAAGATGGCGTCTGGCTTCTCTTTGGCAATGATTTTTTCCACGGTCTGCCAGTCGATCGGCTCGATGTAAATCGCATCAGCCATGTCAGGATCGGTCATGATAGTGGCGGGATTGGAGTTAACCAGGATAACGCGGTATCCCTCTTCACGTAGCGCTTTGCAAGCCTGTGTGCCCGAATAATCAAATTCACAGGCCTGGCCGATCACTATCGGACCGGCTCCCAGTAATAAAATCGATTTAATGTCGGTTCTTTTTGGCATGTTATTGAGTTAGCTAGTCTGATTAATGTTTTCTTGCGTTATTCATCAGTTCGATGAATTCATCAAATAAAGATTCCACATCGTGCGGCCCCGGGCTCGCCTCGGGATGTCCCTGGAAACTGAATGCCGGGCAATCGGTGCGGCGCAAACCTTGCAGGCTGCCATCGAACAATGAACGATGAGTCGCAACGACATTGGCAGGTAAACTGGCTTCGTTTGCAGCAAAGCCGTGATTTTGGCTGCTGATCATCACGCGGCCTGTGGCTATTTCTTGTACCGGATGATTAGCGCCATGATGGCCGAATTTCATTTTTTCGGTTGTTGCACCACTGGCAAGCGCTAATAGCTGATGCCCCAAGCAAATGCCGAATACTGGAAGCTTTTTCTCCAGAATCGTTTTAATGGCCTCAATGGCATAAGTGCATGGCTCAGGATCGCCGGGGCCATTGGAAAGAAATACGCCATCAGGGTTCATTGCCAACACGGTTTCAGCGCTTGTGGTTGCAGGCACGACGGTGACCCGGCAACCACGATTGACTAACAACCTAAGAATATTGCGTTTAACACCAAAGTCATAAGCCACTACGTGCTTAATCAGATCGCCAGTCTGCGCATGACCGTTAATCAAATCCCAAATATTTTCGGTCCATTCATAAGTGTTAGCCGTAGTGACTTCTTTAGCCAGATCCATTCCTTTCAAACCTGAAAAACCCGCAATAGCGGCTTTAGCTACATCAATATCGAGTGAATCGCCTGCCATGATGCAACCGCGCTGAGCGCCTTTATCACGCAATATACGGGTTAATTTACGGGTATCTATGTCAGCAATTGCTACAACCTTATTATCCTGCAAATACTGTTGCAAGGTTTTTTCAGAGCGCCAGTTGCTGGCTAATAATGGCAAATCCCTAATGACTAAGCCGCTGGCAAATACACCAACAGACTCATTATCTTCGTCATTAGTCCCCGTATTACCGATATGCGGATAAGTTAAAGTGACAATCTGCCGGGCATAAGAGGGATCGCTAAGGATTTCCTGATAGCCGGTCATCGCAGTATTAAATACCACTTCTCCCACCGAACACCCCTCTGCACCGATCGATATACCGTTAAATACGGTTCCATCTTCCAATACCAAACATGCGGACTTAATCAAATACGTCACCTCAAATGTGCAAAACGGGGTGAATCCAGCCAAGGACTCACCCCGTTATAGAAAACAAAACTTGATCAATTTTACGAGATTATGCCGTTTTGGTCATTAACAATTTTAGTTGCCGCGGTTGTGCAAACTATTCAGGCGCCTTGTATTAAGTGGTTTAGTCAGGTGAATGCATGGATTGAATAATCTTCATCGCTTGGTTTTTCTATTGATGAATTGATTGAAAAAAGATCAGCCTGATTACAGGTCGAAAGGAAAATACAGAAAAGTTTTATATCGTATTTTAGTTGCCGGAAATTTTATAAGTTCAGGAGAGCAATTTTTTTGATTGTAATTGTAAGATGCCTTGGGCACTAATTTTTGGTCGACTGGTTGTTATTGATGATCGTTTAAATGAAGTATTACCTCTTTTTTCATCTAGCTCTTCAAGAGCAAATTTTTTCAGTAGAACAGCAATAAAAATTAGATGATAGAGTAAATCCCAATAAGAAAGCCCTAAAAATGCAGTGCCGACCATGTAACAAATCAGGGACGCTCGTAACATAAAGCAATAATGAGCAACCCATTCCATGCCTTCAACCCCCCGCGTCTTTTTTGGCAAATTAGTCAGGTTAATTACAGTGCCTAAAATCAATGACAGCCAAAGCCCAAAAGCAATAAAACCGTGTTCAGAAAACATTTCAACATATGAGCTGTGCCAGTCGAGTTGAGTAACAAATATCCAACCGTCAAAGCCGCTGCCAATAAAAGGATGCTCTAAGGTATGATTCCAGCCATCTGTCCAGGCTAGAATCCTACCCATTGCAGATGCATCTTGATCATAAGTCTCAAGGGTTTCCATGCGGCCGAACCATTCTTGAGGCAAATAATCTTTGACAAAAAAGGCCCCCGCAAATACTAGAGGAATACCAAGATACTTGCGTTTACTTTGCCAAATTAACATTAAAGTTAAGGCTGTCATAGTTAGTAACGCACCGCGTGACCAGGAGCACAGTGAGCAGGCGTAAGTTAGAGGTACTGCAAATAGAAGGCCTTTTTTCAGCCATGGTCGAAGCTCTTCTTTTTGCCATATTAATATCAAGGGTATGATAATCAACACGGCAACAGCAAAAGCATTGTTTTCCCCAAACTGTGTACCCGGTGGGCCATAAACGCGAGCGGAGAAGCCTTTTAGGATGGCAAATAAGCCACCTTTTACAGCGATGATGCCAATTGACGCAGCAATTGTGACAATCAAACAATACAATTTGTGACGAGTGTTTATCAGTACAAGTGTGAAATAAAACGGAATATATATTTTGGTAACCTCTAAATATTTTCGCCAGGCTTCATCCTGCATGTAAGCTTGAGTTGTGGTAATGCCGAAATACAGCCATAGCATAATAAAAACAGGAATTCGCCAATCCTTAGGTAGCGGTTGTTTGTCTTTAGCAGTAAAAGTACGGAAAGCAACAGTCAGGAATAGCACATAATAAACAGGTAAAGAACGCACAAATCCCCATGCATAAGCATGGGGATTTAAGTAGCTAAAAATAGCTAATGATAGTACTCCCCACCAGGGTTGCTTGAGAGCTGCAATGATACAGCCGGATAGAAAGATAAGTACGACGATATCACGCATGTTATTGGTATATTTTAAATAGACAGTTTCTCAATTGTTCCCCAAGTATTTATCTAGGTTATTTTTGAATATAGGGTTTGTTTTATATTCTATAAAACCAGAAAGATAACCTAAGTTTGAAGAGATATTGCGTACAAATGTAATCAAAGGGACATAAAATTCCCGACGCCAATCTTTATCAATGATTCTTATCTTTATAAGAGAGGGATAGGCTATTAGTTTGTATAAATAGAGAGCTATAAAAGCGGTTACTAACCATATAAATGGGTAAATGAAGCCTAATATAAAGCTTAAGAGCAACAATATATGATTTCGTAACCAATAAAAAACGCCTTTAATCTCGCCGCCCCAAGCTATTCGCCCATTACCTTTTCCGTATAAGAAAAACATTTTGGCTATTTTTCGTAAACTATTACGAGGTCGCCAAAAAATAATTGCTTTGGGATTATATAAAATAGAAAAGCCTTTCTTCTTTGCTGCTAAAGCGAATAAAGAATCTTCCGCCGTATAAAGCCATTCGGGATAACCGCCTACTTTTTCCCAGAGTGTTTTTCGAAACGCTGAGCCCCGACCATAAAACAATTCTTCTTGTTCTTTTGTTGCATGATCGGGTAGGGAAAGTAAACCGCTATAATGCTCTAGGGTAGTGTTTGTTTTAGCAATTATTTTGCTAGAGACCGCGTCAACTTCATCACCTTCTAGCAATGGTTTTGTGATTTCAAATAACCAATTTTTGTCAGGCCGACAGCCTGCATCAGTGACGGCAATAATTGGGTAGGAAGCATTTGAAATAGCTAAATTTCTACCTTGAGAAATATTAGTATTGGGTGCATGTAAAATTCTCAATCGGGTGAAATTAGCAAGGTAAGATTCTAGTGTAGCGACAGTATTATCTTTTGAACCTCCATCTACAACAATAACTTCATCTGGCTGAGTAATCTGGCAGAGTAGCGCATTGAACAGATCCTTAATACCTTCTTCGTCATTTAGGACAGTAGTGATTAAAGTGATTTTTTTCATTTACTAATATTAATAAGATATGTAGATGGGGTGTTTATTTATATTTACCTTGGTTTTTTAATAAAAATTGGAAGATAATTTATATTATTTTTTATAATATCCATGAATCATTCCAAAAAAATAATGAATGTTCATCAATTGACGAAAAGAAGGATTAATGCCATTAAAAATTAGTTGATTCAGGTATTTTCCTATTGATCTAATAAATTGAATAAATACAAACAAGGGTATACCAGCTAAGCTTCGCTTATATTTTTCAGTGTCCCTCAACGCTTGAGTTTGACCAGCGTTGTTATGTAATGTTAAAAAGAAACGTTGTTTCAATTGGTGGGGTAGGATTTTATGAAACACTAGAGCGTCAGGTTGATAGTAAAACTTGCCACCAACATCCGCAAGACGGTGAAAAAAATCAGTTTCTTCGCCTTTGAATAATTCGTCTTTTTTTAGACCTTCACCTTTACGTCCCATTTCTGTATCAAATAAACCAATTTGTTCTACTACCGAATTGCGAATGGCCATATTGCCACCAAACGGATATTCTTTGTAGCCATCCATTTGATGAGGTTGCTCTCCAAAATCCTGATGTCCAAGAAAACCGTACATGTCAGGAGTAATCCATTTGGGTAATTTAGCAGGGCTTTCTATATGTATACGACCACCTACAGCATCGCATTTATAGATAATAAATGTATTGTAAATAGACTCTAGCCATTTTTTATTCACGCGAATATCGTCATCGATAAAAATCAGAATACTGCCTTGAGATTCTTTTATGCCATGATTTCTGGCAAACGATAAACCTTGCTGAGAGGCAAATGTGTATCTAAGTTGAAAATGACAATTAGTTGAATATTCCTCGGTAAACTGTTTTGTATGGTCGATAGAATTATTGTCAACGAGTAAAACTTCCCATGAAAAATCACTATTAATTTCTTGAGTTGCAAGGCAATCAAAACAGTCTTGAAGATTGCCTACTCTATTGTAAGTACAGATGATGATGCTAATATCCACAACGATTATCCTAGTCGCGTCAGTAGTCTATTAGCGTAATACTGCAACGGAAACAGTAGGCTTGCTTCGTTAGTGCCAAAGTTGATTTTTTGGTTTAATTTCCAAGTTGGGTCATTACCGTACACTTCGATGCGATGCAGTATTAAAGGATCTCGCTCGGCATTATTAAATCCAGAACGTGTTGAACAGGCGGTTTTAAACCCTGTGTTTTTTACTAAATCCCTAGTGCTTTCAGTCAATAATCCGTAAGGATATGCAAAATGCGCACATTCTTTACCTAAATGTTCTTCAATAGTTTGTTTGGACACAGTCAGTTCTTGTTCAACTTTTTCATCACCCAATTCGTTTAATCGCGGATGTGAAACTGTGTGCGAGCCAAATTCAATACCATAATCTGCCATTTCTTTGATTTGAGACCAAGACAGTATTTTACGCTCTGAGAATGTTGGGGATGTCATCCATTGATTCGTTTTGCCTATGAGTCCTGTAGCCAAGTAAATTAATGCGGGGATGTGGTAGCGTTGAAAAATAGGCAGGGCGTTTAAGTAATTATCCTCAAAGCCATCATCTAAAGTAATTAAAACTGCTTTATCGGGGAGTGGGATGTTTTGCGTATAGTAATTGCTGACTTGATTAATACTGACGGGTGTATAGCCTTTTTTTAAAAGCAATTGCAGATGTTTCTCAAATTGCTTTGGTGGGCATGCGAATCGTACTTCTGCCGCCGTTTGGGGTTCAGAAATCATGTGATACATCAAAATAATAAAACGACTCATGAATACCTTGGCTTTAACTTTTCTCTAAGAGACGTACTACTTGTCGATATAGACCAAGTGGTAATAATGCTGGCAGTAAATATTTAAGATCGTTTTTCTGCCAAGAGGAAGTAAGCAGTATAGCCCGAAATAATTTTTGCGCGGACACCAAATCACGTTTCCAGAATGCTTCAATTGCTTGTTTTAAAACTGGGCTAGTGATCAACACTGTTAATGATGAGAGGGGTAAATGGCTAAATAAAGATGGATTCTGCGCAACAAAATCTTTTCTTACTTGCCAGGCATCCAAGACTTGACGCCATTTAACTGATGAAATCTGGCCGTGTTGATGCCAGCGATAAAAAGCCAATACTTCAGGCACAATTACAATATTTTGAGTAACAGCGGAAATGCGAATCCAAAAATCATAATCCATTGCACTAAAGCGGCGCTCAGAAAAACCACCGACTTGATCGACAATCGATTTACGGGTAAGTGCGGCGTGGATTGGCCAAGGGCAGCCATTTAAAAAGGCCTCATGAATATTTGATTGCTCATAAGCTGGCGGTATATATGGAGGACCATCTTGACCATTTTCAACGATATTTTGCCAACCACAATAACTTACGTCGGCATTGGCAATCACTAGAGTGCAATAGAGTTTTTCCAAACAATCTACGGACCAGTAATCATCAGCATCAAGCAAGGCTATTAATTCACCTTTTGCATGTTGCAGAGCCAAGTTACGAGCAGGGTAGGGGCCTTTATTAGGTTGATGCAAGAGTGTTAATTCAGGATAAGTATTTGCAACCTTTGTTAGTAAGGCCGGGCTGCTATCCGAAGAGCCATCATCAACAACAATCAGTTCAACGTTGCCATAGGTTTGCTCAAATACATTTATTACAGCTTGTTCAATATAGGCCTCAGCGTTATAGCAAGGCATAATGATTGAGATAAGTGGTCTACTCATGAGTTGTTAGCCGGAAGATAGAAAGGCAGGGCTTTTTCAACGACTTTTTGCCAAGTGAATTGTTCAGCGAAGTGTCGACAATCTTTTATATTAAATCTGACTTTGCCATCAAGAAAGTCCTTCAAAGCATGTTTAATGTTGTCGACGGTAGGATCGTCGACAAAAAAGCCACTTTTACCATCGTCAATAGCTTCAATAGCGCCGGCTTGTCGGGTTGCTAACGAAGGCGTGCCGCAAGCAGCTGCCTCCAAGTAAACAATGCCAAAACCTTCATGGCTATCAGGCAATGTCGATGACGGCAAGACAAATAAATCGGCTTTCCTCATTGATTCGATAACTTGTTCAGTAGGTTGTCGTCCAAGAAAGTTAATCTTATTTTCCAGGCCAAGGCTAATTACCAGGCTTTCCAGTTGGGGCTTAAAAGCACCATCACCAATAATACTGTATCGAAAATCAGTGTCAGCATTTAATTGAGCCAAGGCTTTAATTATCCTATCGACATTTTTACGAGGCTCTGATAACCGGGAAACTGTTACTAGCAGGGGGGGAGAGCTGAGCTTTGGAGTTAGCTGGGAAGTTAGAAAATTGTTGCCGACGCCCACTTGGGCAACCAATGTTTTGCCTGCGCATTCCGGAAAATTGGCCAGAAATACCTGCTCGGTGAACTTACTATTAGCCAGAATAATACGCGCTTTAGGTAGCGCTTTGCGCATGTAGGAAGGGGTTAAACGTTTACCTAGCCAGCGATCAAGTGGAGCTAGTAAGCGAGAGCAACGCCAAAGTGGTCCCCAACTTGCCAAGGCCGGTGTGCCAGTCAGTGGATAAGGATTGAGAAAATCATTGCCATGAATGGACACCACCACAGGTTTATCAGTCTCCAAAGTTAGCCAGCTATGGGCGGCGTTCATTACGTGCCAGGCATCTACCTTAAATGGCTTCAAAATTTCCCTATCCATTCGGCGACAAAACTTTAAAACCGGATATAAAGTGATGCTGTCGCCGTATAAGGCAGATTGGTGATGAGTATGAACAAATACACTGACCTGATGCCCAAGCGCTACTAGCGTTTGGGCAAATTCAATAGCATAAGTTTCCACCCCGCCAATATCCGGGGGGAATTCAGAAGTGACAATGCCGATATGCATAATTAACCTTGATGAGACCCGATAATCCAGTCGCGATTATTCACGATTAACGTTTTTTTGGACATGCTATTTCGCTTTGAGTCATGCCATTCTAGCTCAGGGGCTGGTATTGAAATCCAGGAAACAGTTATAGGGGTGTCGCTGGTATTTACAAGCAAAAACTCCTTATTTACTCCAAATGCCAAGTTAGCCATTATCAATTCAGGATTATCGGCTAAAGGCATCGCAACTTGTTGATCGAAGGCTAACGCTTCACCATTAGTGCCTAATAAAGATGGAGACAGTCCAAAATTAAGATCATGACATTCCAACATGGCTTCTGCCAGCCAGTGGCGGTATTTAATATCTGGTTTGGACAGGCACCGGAAATAAAGAGCTTCCGACCAAAAACCCACAGAATAATGCTTGTCTGGCGATAACTCTCTATATCGTTTAATCAATCCGCTGGTTTGAGTAAATTCCATTGCTTTATCTAAAATCGATTCATCAAAAGCATTTGGAAATGCATACGCATGACGTGCCAAATCCATCAAATTAATAGTTTGATAATCAATAGCCCAGGTTCTAAGTGATAATTCCCTGTCTATATAACCAGTTGGCATAACTAAACGAGGGAAGCGAGATTTAATATCGGGGAGTATTTTGATTAGTGTTTGCCAAGCAAAGCGCTTTATAGCCCTGATCGGAAAAGGCAATCGACTGGCTTTTTCAGTTGGCAGCATGGTTAAACCAATGGCCCAAAACAACGGCTTATAAAGCCAGTCTGCTGTTCGGAGCCCCAATACTGCGCGAGTCGAATTTAATGCAGAACCTACTAAGTCCTCATATTGGGCATCGCCTGTTAGTCGCCCATAACGATTTATAGCGATCGAGGTGTCAAGATGAGTATTTAATACCAACATATTGGAAATACTTTTGCCCAATGTCTTGTTTTCTATCCATTTAAAGGGGCCGCTATTCATCGCTTGCTCCGATAACTCAAGAGAATCATGTAAAAACCAAGTGCCGCAGTTCAACGTATCGGTTGTTTTGGAAAGAAAAGATACCGCTTTTTCTAGCGCCGTTTTTACCTGAGGGCAGGAAGTTCGCTGGAATTCATCCATCAATAAATGCACGCCGCTAGTATGTAAGCGGTAATGACATTCAGAACTATCTGTCCACATACCGTGATACCAGCCGCCATCATCGGCTTGGCGTTGAATTAGAGACAGTACCAGTTGTAATTGGAAATATCGGTAAATGGTTTTACCGGTTTGTTTTTCCAGGCCTGAAAAAATTGTATATAGCGCATGCGCCTCATTTTCAGAGAAACATTTTTTGTTATATGGCCAGGAATAACGCAGGTCATAGACGGCGCCATGAATTAAATGGCGATATAAATCAGCGGGTTTATTGATGCAGCCGTGGGAGCCAAGAAGAAAGTATCCCTCTGTTTCAATAGATTGAAGCGACGTAAATTGTTCAGTCGAAAAATTAGTTGGTAATCGCCAGATATTAAAGTCAAAAAACGAACTTCGAGACGGTTTTATCGTAAATGAAGAGCCCCCATTTTCCCATGATAAACCGGAAAAAAAAGTTGGTTGTTCAGACGTTATTTGACTACTTTCATTAGTCTGGCGAAGTACAGGTAATTGAGCAATCCATAGGCAAGGTTGATCGGTGGATAATGGCTGGCCTAAATATCCACCAGATGCGACAGATTGAAAGGAATAAGATTCGTCTAGTATTAATTCAATAGAATCGTTGGTGTCGAGACGAATAAATGCCGATTTAATTTCACCAAAGTGATCAGTAACAACTTGACCATATTCAAAATTATGGGTGGAACGCTCAGCACTCTTTATTTGAATGTTATCGGTGATAGAATCAGTAATATCAAAAATTTCCGAGACCTTAATACTTATCATGATTTTTTTGTTTATTTAATCGTTTCCGAATAAAGCGGAAGCATTTTGTAAATGGGTTTGTCTCAATAAATTCAAATACATGCTCAATCCGGCGAAGGCGATCATTCATTTGTAGATTCATCTTTCCAAGATGGGCTAATTCAGTACAGTTCTGAAGAAATAGTTCAACTCCGAATGAGCCAGGTGTTTTTGATGGGCGAGACAAAATTTTTTCATAAACGGACATTAACTCAGATGCAGTTTTATTGGCGGTAAAAAAACCTTCGATTCTTTTTCTTGCAGCTGTTGCTAACGAATTACGCAAACTATTTGACTGTATAAGAGAAATTAAGTGTTCAGCCATTTCTGTGACTTCTCCCATTGAAATAATATATCCAGATATTCCTTCTTCAATTGTTTCGTCCACTCCAGCACAATTAAATGCAACAACTGCACATTGAGACGCCATGGCTTCTAACATTACATAAGGGTGCCCCTCTTTTCTGGACGAGAGCACAAAAATATCAGTAGCTGCGAGAATATCAGGTATATCTTGCCTGAAACCTAAGAAATCAAAGTTATCAGTGATTTTGTAGTCAACTACTTTTTGTTTTAGTGAATCTGTAAAATCAATATCTTCTTCAGTTCCGGCAATTATAAAGTGAACGTTATTGTTGTGACTTTGTAAAACAAGTCTGGCGACATCGATAAAATAATCAAAACCTTTGTCAGGTGTTATACGTCCAACAGCTGTTATTAAAATGGAGTCGAGAGATATATCTAATTCTTCCTTTAGGCAATTTGATTTTTTTGCTAAAGCCCTATCAAATAGATTTAATTCAAGTCCATTGTGTATAACTTGCAGTTTGTCATCGTTAACATGCGAGATGAGTGTGGCGCTTACAGAATTTGAAACCGCAATTACCTGATCAGACAATTCACTCATCAACTGGGTAAAACTAGCTTGAGAAAAAGGCAGGCGTTGAAAAATCGGCATATCAGGTTGATATTCAATATGCGCAAGATAAATATGAGGTATACCCGACAGGCGCGCCGCAAGAGCACCTTCAAAACGATGGTTTGAGTTAGTATGTACAATATCAACTTGTTTGGATGTGATTATTTCAGCTATAGCTTTAACTCGTGATTGCAAACCTTCAACAAGGCTATACCATGTAGCATCTGGTTTTAACCAACCATGATTCGCCTCAATAACAAAAACTTCAATTTCACTATCCTCTAAAATTTTGCGAAGCGAGCCATCTGACGGCAATATCACAATAGGTTGAAAACGATTGCGATCAATATTGCGAAAAAGTGTTAATAGATAATTTTCTCCCCCGGCGCCCACATCACTCCGGCTAGAAATATACATGATTATTTTTGGGGGGGTCATATCTTGGAGAAAATATTATTTAATTTATGTAAATACCAGTTTATCGTCTTTCTTTGATTATTAGATAATAAACAATGTAAAAACATAAAGTAGCTTTTTAATGCTAGTGGGTTGTTAATTATAGCAATAAAAAAATGTTTTCTTGCCTGGTAAAAATTTTTATCATGCCATGAGTACCATTCACCTAATTGCGTATTGAGTGAATATAATCTATTTTTAATGGTTTTTTTTGGTATTTTTTTAAAAACTTCAGGGTAATTAAATATAATTGAATTTATGGTGTTTAATTCAAGAATAGTCATTTTGAAGCTATTTTTACTTATATTGTTGTCATGAAATCGATAAGTAGCTAAGGGTATATCAAGATACTTAATTGGATGCCTAAGTGTCACTCGAAGCCACATTTCATAATCATCAGCACCTGATAGCTGTTCATTAAATAGGCCGATTTCGTCAAGTATGGTTTTCCGAATAAGGACGGTGAGTACTGCAATTTTATTCTTTATGAATATGTCTGCAAAGCAGTCTCCAGTGCCGCCAATAATCCAATTGAAGTTGATCTCGTTACCTTGTGAATCAATAAAATCTTGCTTCGAATGAATTAAAGCGATATTTTCGTCATTTTCAAGAATGGCAACTTGTTCCTCAAGTTTATTTTTATGCCAAAGATCGTCTTGATCAAGAAAGCCAATATATTTGCCTTTCGCAACACGAATTGCTGTGTTGCGTGCAGATGCAACACCAGAGTTTTTTTGCTCAATATAAATTATTCGTTCGTCATTAAAATAAGATCTGATGATTTCGGCACTATTATCCGTTGATCCATCATTAATAAGTAATAGCTCAAAGTTTTTATAAGTTTGAGCTAGGGCGCTTTTAATGGTTTCTGAAATATATTGTTTGCCATTGTAAATTGGGGTAATTATACTAACTAACGCTTGAGGCATTATTTAAACCTCCAGCCTAAATAGCGATTAAATATATGATTAAAATATATGTTTAGGTTTATTGGGTTTGGCGTCCTACGAATAGCATGTCTATTCTTTTTTGGGTTGGTAATCGCATTTAATGTTGCGTTTAAATAAGCATGCTCCCATTTTTGGTCAGGCTCAATATGATTGCCTTCGGCCCATTCATTCCATGCGTTAATAAATACAACTGGGGAGATTGCTTTTTTGCTAGATTTATTAATTATTTCAGCCAACCATTCTTCATACTTATCTGGTGTTGAATTAACAATAATCATAGCTTTTTTTTGACGTCGGGCCGAATTGTCCCAGGCGGGTGTTACACAGGGAAATCGTACATAATCCACATCCGGTTTTCGAAGCATAGTTGAAGCAATTGTGTCGTAATCGTAAATATAATTTTCTGTAATTCCTTTAGGAAATATGCCTGACTTCTTTAGCTGTTTACATATAGGGCTATTAAACAAAGACGGGCCTGTGTTATTTCTATCGGGAGCAAATTCAACTGCAGCATCAAAACCAATGTCTTGAGGATTAATATCGTTATTGAATCCTTCGACTCTCGCGAGATAAATATCACCAATACCTTGCTTTAACGCTTCATTTCGCCATATCTCAGCTGTTTTAGCTGGGTTAGGAAGTAGCTCAGTTCTATATACCAGAAAAAGAGGTTTGTTTTCGATTCGGATGTATCGTTCATCTTTAAACGCGGGTATTAAACTTTGGATATGCTTAAGGTCGTCCTCATCGCTATATTTTTGGGCCATTAGTATTTGATGATCTCCACCATCCCAAGTTCGTGTCCAGTTTTCATTTGCCCAACAAAGGCAGAAAGGAAAATCTGGTTTTCCAGATGCTAGAACTTCATTAAAAGGTCTCTCAAGAATTCTTCGTCCATTAAACCAATAATGATAATAACAAAATCCATGGATTCCATATTGTTTAGCAAGTTCTGCTTGATGCTCTCGTACTTCGGGTAAGCGAAGGTCATAAAATCCTAAGTCAGCTGGTAAGTGCGGCTGATAATGGCCTGGAAATAGAGATTTAGCTTTGGTTACATTGGTCCATTCTGTAAAGCCTTTTCCCCACCATTCATTGTTTTCAGTCACTGGATGGAATTGTGGAAGATAGAATGCGATGGCACGAATCTGGTTTTGTACGTCGTGGTCAGCTTGAGAAGTCATGTAGGTGTATGTCCTTGGGACATTATGTGAGAAATATTTATAATAAATTTTTGTATAGGCCAAGGCATAACTGCTTTGTAAATTCTTTTTACATATATGCGAAATTTCGTTATGGCTGAGTTAGGGTGATTACCATTGTAAGTCTTTTTTATTTCTTGCAACTTGTCTTTCAAGATAAGCAGCATTACCGGGTCATTTCGAAAAATACGTTGCTGTTTTCGGATTGCCTTTTCAAAACCAATAGCAAGTTTCCGACTATCTGTACAGATGGAATCATCGTGCAGGCGATAGCTCGCGAGCACTTCAGGTATATGCAATATAATTGGGTCTAGGGCAAATATTCGTATCCAGCAATCCCAATCTTCATGATTGGCGAGTCTTTCATCAAAACGAATGTCACACTCTTTGAAGAATCGTGCGTCAAAAAGAAAACAGTGCATGGGAATACTGAGTCCAGTTTCCCAGCGTGAAGCTATGTCCCATAGTGGGCGCTGCATCAAGAAGCGAGGTTGTGGTAAATTGTCGCGACTAGCGGTTTTGTTGATATCGTCGTGTGCACAGTAACGATAGTCGCAATACGATAGCGATAGGTCTTCCGTACTTTTGAGTTGTTCGAGCTGTTTCGCAAGTTTATCAGGAACGATTATGTCGTCGCTATCGAGAAACTGGATATAGCGGCCACGTGCTCCCGCAAGTCCAAAATTTCTAGCTGCCGAGGGTCCATTATTCTCTTGTTTCAAGTAACGCACTCGTGAATCGCGAGCGCAAAACCGTTTCATCAGGACCGTTGTGTCGTCTGTTGATCCGTCGTCCACCACAATACATTCAATGTCGGAAACACTCTGAGCAATGACGCTTTCTAGGGTTTCAGGAAGAAAGTGTGCGCGGTTGTATGTGGGGATAATTATTGATACGAGCGGAGTCACCATTATTTCCTCCAGAAAGTTATTTTACCCATGGCGGCACCTTGTCTTGCCAGTAGTCGTCTTTCTTTGCAAGCCGTTTTACGATCGGTCTAAGAAGCCTGGTAAGCGGATGGTTGACTATGATTTCATAATTACGCTCATACCAGATCAGCCGCCGAGTCAGATCGTCAATCTGCTTGTTCATTTTGATCATTCCAGTTTTAAGTGCTCCGGTACCACCATGTTTTGCGATGACCAATAATCCTTCGACCCGCATCAGGCTCTCGAATGCTGTCGTTTTTGCATCTGGATGGATGAGCACCTCAGACAGAAGTTCTTTATGAGGGACAAATAGGTACCCCGCGCGTGCGATCTTAAGCCATAAATCCAGATCCATAGCGATATGCTCGTTTTCATCTAGCGGACCGCAGCGTATCCATGCCTCCCTTGAAAAGATACCCGACGATTGAACAAAGAAGCCACCGTCAAACCATTCATATAGTGTTTCAAGAGTAATCGGATTAGTTGGTTCCTTGTAATAGATACTTTTTCCAGTTTGATCAATAGCTTGACCAGCACCGACTATCATTCCTGCATCAGGGTACTGGCTGAAAACATCAGCAAACTTTTGTAATGCACCAGAAGTAAACCAATCATCGGAGTTGAGCCAGGTCAATAAATCGCCGCTAGCCAAAGCCATGCCCTTATTGATGGCATGGCTTTGGCCTCGATCCCGTTCGCTAACCCAATATGTTAAGTGCTTTTCGTACTTTTTGATGATTTCAACCGTATTATCGGTGCTGCCTCCATCAATAACAATAAATTCCAGATTCGGATAATTTTGTGATAAAACAGAATTGATAGTTTTTTCAATGAAGGCACCCTGATTAAAAGTAGGTGTTATTACTGATATTTTTGGATAACTATTGTTAACTATATTCATAGAAAAATATTATTAGAACGCTTAAGAAATTAGCAATATATACTAATAAAAAATATTTTTATAGGGATAGGTTATTACTTCGTTGAAGATGCCATGACCCTTTTAAATAAATGAAGCCTTCGCACAAAGCGAGTGAGCGTTCATTAGTTGTGTTTTTTACTTGAAAATTAAATACATTCTCTTCATACAGTATGTTGTGAGTTACTTTTCCCACATCTACCCCTATCCGAGTTGAATAAACGCCAGGCAATAAAGGGAAAGAAGGAATGTTCAGAGTTACAGTATATTCACCAGGGAGTAGTGTTTGGTCTTTAAACTGCTCGTCTGTGATTTCTGTTGCTAGATATAGAAAATCAGTTGTATGGATACCAAACCCAAAAATAGGTTTCTCAAGCGGGGTATTTACTTTGTAATGAATATTAAATATTATGTTTTCATTGTAAGTGATGTAATCAGTAGCATCGCCATTTTCAGTAAGTAATTCAATTGATAATAATTCAATTTCATTTTTTTCTTCTTTACGAGAATTGCTGTGTTGTATTTCTGACTGTTTTTTTATTATTTCATCATTTTGTGCATAATAAAGACCACATGTTTCTGCTGAGTTTCCATCCGCAAATATTTTTCCATGATCCATGAGGATTACACGTTTACATATACGTTCAATTTGTCGAATATTATGACTGACAAGCAAAACGGTTTTGCCTTGACGAATGATCATATCTTCCATCTTATCAAAACATTTTCTCTGAAATGCCAAATCTCCAACTGCTAATACTTCATCAATTATAAGAATATCTGCGTCCAAACTGGTCGCTATAGAAAAGCCTAATTTAACCGTCATCCCTGAACTGTAGCGTTTAACCGGTGTATCAATAAATTGTTCCAGTTCTGAAAATTCGATAATCTCATCAAGTTTTTGCTGAATAACTTTTTTTGGAATACCTAAAATTGCACCATTCAAAAAAATGTTTTCTCTGCCGGTGAGTTCTGGGTTTACGCCTGCCCCAACTTCAATTAATGGCGCAATAGTACCGCGCACGATGACTTCGCCTTTGGTGGGATTACTGATATTGGCTAAATGTTTTAGCAGTGTACTTTTGCCAGCGCCATTATGGCCAATAATACCAACGACTTCGCCTTGTTTAATTGTGAAATTGACATCATCCAGGGCTTTAAAGTTTTCTCTTTGTTGGGCGGGTTTACCGCCTAAGCGTCTAAATGTATTTAGCACGTTCTCTTTCAGGCTGGTGATATGGCCTAATTGATATTCTTTAGTTAAATGATTAACTTCTATTATTGGTTTCATTTATTAATTATTGAGTTAATAATTTTTAAAATCTAATTATATTGATTTAAGCAATTCATGGGTAATTTTGCGGGCTAAACGACCATAATTACCGCCATGGTAACGGTAGCTTCCGACAAAGTGTACGAAGTGGCTATCATCTTCAACTTTACCCCAGTAGTTATAGTATTGAGGATATGGGAGCACAGCGCTATTTTTAGAGTTAGCTACGATTACGTTAGAGGTAGTTTGTTCGCTGCCCCATTCATTCCATTTGTTACCTATGAGCTTGTACATTTGTTGTGAAAATTCTTCGAGGTAAGCAAGATCAAATGAGTTTGTTGCAAAGCCATCAAATCCGGAGCATCCACGTATATATTTGAGTGTGTCGGCATTGGGTAGTAGGTTGAAGCTTTTTTCGGCCAGCATTTGCACATGGCTGGAATTGCTTGCTTGCGCCGCTTGGGCAGCCTCAAGCATTGATGTGGGTTGCTGATCCGGCCAAGTGCCAAGAATATAGCTGGTGTTGGTGTCGATATGGGATTGTATGCCAGGTAATTGGCGCGCGACTGTTAGTGTGTCTGAATCCAATTGTATTGTGTAGCTGTCTTTTATGTAGTGAGCAATACAAAATAGCTTTTTCCAGCTTATATATCCTGGGCATAAAGGCGAGCTTAGCTCGGATGCCTGTATATATTCACTGGGGCGAACATGAAAATCCAAAATATCGAAATCTTTTTGGGTTAATGTACCATCATTAATAATAACAATCTTTCCTCGCCCAAGTGCTCTATAGAAAGACTTTATTGCAAGTAGATACATTAGTACATCTTTGTGACAAAGCATACTAATAATCACAGGTGAGTCGCCTGATGGTATTATTGGTGGGGTATGCAGTATATCTTTAGCTATCCAGTTAAAAACCTTGCGATTGTATTCTTTATTAATGGATTTTATTAACTGCATGTGATTTCCTAAGAAAACGTTTTAAATTTGTCTGTTAAAAAATATAGAATAAAAAATTTAAATATTGGTCTTATTTTTTATGGGTTTTAATTGTTTCTAGTCTCTTATAAAGCAATTTACTTTTTTTATATTTAAGTCCTTCGTTGATTATTTTTTCAGCTTCATCGTATTGTTTAGTCAAGATATAAGTGTCAGCCAGCATAGCGTAAGCGCGGATATAAGTTTTTTTCTTTTGGATAGCAGTGTTATAAGCTTGGATTGCTTCCCCATATCGACCTATTTCTTTTAACAGATCGCCATGTTCGGTATATAAAAATGGGTTTATTGGAGAAACACCCTGAGTATGTTCAAAGAAATATGTTGTTCCTTCTAGCATGCTGGTTAAGCAAGCAATTTTTTCTTTTTCTGGGTATTGATAGCAAACAGGAATTGCAGCTTTAGTGCCGCAATAATGGTTAATATATACAAATTCTTCTCCAAACCTCTTTTTCCAATCAGTATTTTTGTATCTTGGATCAGGGTTATTAATTCTACAAAATGGTGGGATTGTTGTTGAATCTTTGTAGTTTACTTTTTTAACAGCGCGATCCCATGATTCTTGTGCTGATGCTGCTATACTGAAAAATAAGGAAAAAACGAATACTATTAGATGGTAATGTTTCATTTTTGTTGTCCTAAGTATTAAAATTTGTATTACGTTACTTTTTAATGTTACCTGCCAAAAAAAGAAAGGCTAAATCTATTATTTCTGGCGACCTGTAACTTCCAGAACAACCTTATTAATAATTGAATTTACACGATCTTGCCCATAATATTTGCTTACCCCTTCTCGAGCAAAAGGAGCAAGGGATTGTCGTAAGGCTAAGTTATTTAATAATGAGACGCATGTATTTGCGAATTTTTCTGGCGTATCAGCTCGATACAAACCGCTATGTTCGTTCAAATCGATCCCGTGAGCGCCAACAGACGTCGAAACAACGCATTTTCCGAACGATAACGCCTCTAGAATTTTGATTCGTGTTCCAAGCCCATATAGCATTGGGCATACTTCAATAGCTGCTGTTTCAATAATTGGATCTATATTTTCAACTGTGCCTAAGAATTCAATTCCTTCTTCATTAGACCAAGAAAATCTTTGATCAACAGCTGTTCTGCCGACAATACGCAATACTGCTTTAGGGCAACTCTTTTTAATTAAAGGGAATATTTCTTTTATAAAATAGTCGAGTGCTTCTCTATTTGGTTTGTAGACCAACGCTCCAACGAAAAGAATTATTGGTGACTTAACAACAGCAATTTCCCGTTGCAATTGGCCTCTGTCTGGAAAAATATTGGGCAATATATTAATTTTTCTATTACTTAAGCTTTTAGCGTCATTATTACTACATACAAAACCAGCTGATGCTAAAGATAAACTACTAATTTCAGCAATTTTTACGTTGAAGTAGTGCCATTTTTTAAATATTTTTTTGATGAATTTATTTTCTGATTGGTTCGAGTTAAGCAGACCTAAATGCATTACGTCATCTATATCTACAACTGTAGGTATCTGTGATTTCCACCGCAGCCACCAAAGGGTGGGGATTCTGACAAAAAAAATCAAATCATATTGGGTGGCATCAGTAGTAGAAAATTGCTTATTTAATTCATTTGAAGAAGGATAAAAAAGATGAAATCCAGGTAAGTAAGAAAGCCACCATTCTCGATTTTCGGGTGGAATTAACTTCAATAGTTTGCCTAAGAATGGGTTTTTCAATAAATCTGGAAAGGGCAATACTTTAATTACTCTTGGAGTAACTCCGACAGGTAGTTTTTTAATATGATTTTCATCCCCAAAAAAAACACAATCAACCTTAGCTATTAATTGTAACGCTGTCAGAATTGAATTCATTCTTAGTGCGACACCAATATTTTTTGGCCATGGCAGAAATGGTGATATAAATAATATTTTCATTCAATAATCCATGCGATTTAATTAGGTTGTTTTAGGGGGCGACAGAAATTCAGTTTGCTTTGTATTTCGCTGATTTATTTATTGAATGAATGGTTTAATGTTATTAAAAAATATCGTAATGCGCACTAATGTCTATTAGTGCGCTATAAATATTGTCTAGTATAGTAATTAAAATTAGGTTAAATCTACGGATTTCCGAATATAGACACATCTTAAAGATAAGATAATTTAAATCAATTAGATGAAGCCTTGTGCTTGTCTTAAGTATTCAGAGTTTTGTTAATTGACTAATGTAGGTCAATAAGTATCTAGTTTATTTAGTGCATAAGGTTTATATGACATCCGCAAACCAGTTTTCTGCCTTTTTAAAAAAAATATAACTTAATGGTAATATAGTCAAGGTCAAGATAGCTCCGGGATACAAGGCATTAAAATCGGGTGGCAATCCTTTAAGTAAAACACGTTGAAATGTGTCGATAATGCCAGCTAGAGGATTGAGAGTGTATAGAGTATATAAGTCATTTGACCAGATACCTGCTGCTTGTTCTTCAATTAGTTTTTTGTGTACTAAGCTAAGTGGATACATGACCGGGGAACCGTACATCAATAACGATAGGGCTACAGGTAATGCTTGTGACATGTCACGGTAGTAAACGTTTACCGCGGCACCAAAAAAGCTGATGCCTAGAGCGACGATCATGGTGTAAAAAATTATGGCTGGTACCCACAACGCGTAAACGGTCGGCACCATTTTGTAGTAAATCATCATGCCTGCCAATATTACAAAGCTAATGGCGAGCTCTACAGTTTTGGTGACCATCGCGGTAATCGGGAATACTTCACGCGGAAAATATATTTTTTTAATTAAAACAGCATTTGAGGTAACGCTGCTAACGCCTTCTGAAGCGGACTCTTGAAAGAATACCCAGGGTATGAGTGCTGCGAAAGTAAGAATGGGGTAGGGGATGTCATCACTTTCAATGCCGACAAAACTTCTCACCAGCGTAAATATCAGCATTAGCATGATGGGCTTAAGCACTGCCCATAGAACACCTAAGTATGCTTGTTTATAGCGTATAACTATGTTTTTCCAAGCTAGTGCTGCGATGAGTTCGCGGTATTGGTAAAGGTTTTTAACTACTTTAATCATTATTATTTGATCTGTGAGAACATGAATTTTATAGGTGCCGTATTTTGGATAATTAATTTCATTACACCTAATTAAAAAAAATCCGTAAAACTTAGCGTTTATAATTACGAAACACTTTAATCTGTAGCCCTTCATAGCATAGCGAATAAAAATAATCATGCAACCCACGCCCAACGAAAGTCCTTCTTCATTTTATGACCTTTCACTACAAGAACAGTTACTCAAAGCTGTTGAACAGATTGGTTACGAAAAGCCTACTGCGGTTCAGTATCAAGCCATCCCATCCATACTAGAAGACAAAGACTTATTAGTCAGCGCTGAAACAGGTAGCGGTAAGACTGCAGCGTTTTTGTTGCCAACCTTACATAATTTGTTAATCCGGCCTTCGGAAAAATTTGGTATTCGTGCGTTGATATTGGCGCCAACGCGGGAACTGGCTCAACAAACCTTCAGTCAATGCCAGTTATTAAGTCAATTTACCGATCTTACTTCGGGGTTAGTTACTGGCGGCGAAGATTTTAAAAAACAGCAATCGCTATTGAGAAAGAATCCGGCAATTATTGTGGCAACGCCAGGTCGATTGTTGGAGTTAATCGCGCAAGATTCGGTCAATATCAGGTATTTGGAAGTACTTATCCTTGATGAAGCTGATCGTATGCTCGATATGGGCTTTAGTGATGATGTCCTTGCTATTGTGGAGCAATGTAATAAGCAACGACAAACTTTGTTATTTTCGGCCACATTGACCCACTACGGTGTCATCAAAATGGCTGACAAGGTGTTAAAAAACCATAAAACCATTGCTCTCAATACCTTGCATGATGGCCACGATAATATCGAACAGCAAATGGTGTTGGCCGACGATTATGAACATAAGCAAAAATTGTTGGCTTGGTTGTTATTGAACGAAACTTACGATAAGGCTTTGGTGTTTACTAATACCAAAATAAAAGCAGATGAGCTTCGCGGCCCTTTGCGTGGGCATAAGCTGCGTGTGGGCGTGCTGCATGGCGATATGGATCAAAAAGATCGCAACCGGATGATGGAGTTATTCCGGGAAGGTACAATTAATATTGTCGTGGCTACCGATCTTGCTGCGCGCGGCTTAGATGTGAAAGGGATTAATCTGGTAATTAACTATGATGTACCAAGAAATGGTATTGATTATATTCATAGAATTGGCCGTACTGGTCGGGCTGAAGAATCCGGCCGGACGATTGCTTTAGTCAACAGTACCGAATGGAATATTATTTCCGGCATAGCGAGGTTTCTGAAGCAAAAGTTCAATCGCAGAATTATTGAAGGTTTACAGGGCAAATATAACGGCCCAAAGAAAATTAAAGCGTCGGGGAAGTCTTCAGTATCCAAAAAGAAAGAAGAGCCCAAAAAAGTGACAGCAAAAAAGGTGAAAGTACGGGAGCGGGATAAAAAGAATATTGGCAAGCGGCGTGTGCCTAAGCAAAAGGAACAATCTACAGAAGCCGAGTAGATGGTGTTTGCAGCGGGCAGCTAGATTTTGCCCGCTGCGGTTAAGAGGAATTACTTACGAGAGCTTGCTGATAACTTGTTTAATTAAGTTATCAGGCTTAAAAGGTTTGACGATATAAGATGTCACGCCAGCAAGAATTGCTTCTTTTACTTTTTCACCTTCGGATGACGAAGTGAGCATAATCCAAGGTGGAGTAGGCAGTTTGGGGTCTTCTTTCACAGCTTTAAATAATTCTAAACCAGTCATACCTGGCATATTCCAGTCGCAAATTACAATATTAACCCTGACCTTATTCATCATCATTAACGCTTCGCGCCCACCAGGAGCATCAAAAACATGAGTAAATCCCGCTTCGCGCAGAATAGCTTTGGTCAAGGTTCGCATTGATGCTGCGTCATCGACAATCAGAATTTTTTTTTGTAATAGTTCTTGTGATATTTCCATTTTTATTCCGAGTTTGTTCAGTGTTGGGCTTGCCATTCAACTTCAAAGATTTTTTTAACAAAACGCTAATATGCAGTCCCTGAGCGTGAATTGTCTAAAATACAATTCATAGACAAAGTTAAAAAAATACTAAACATAAGCATAGATGTGAATGGAATAAAGACAAATTTTTTTCATCATTTGTTGTTAATACATCAAACCACTAATAGTTTTTATGCACTCATTTCTTTTCACTGCGGGCAGGGGGGGGGCTTATCGAACGGCGACGTGTAATTGGTCGAGATTACAATTAATGGATGCTGAGAGGGTATCCAAAAGACGATATTCTGGGGTGCTGTAGCATGTGTGGCCTGCAAAATTATCATTATTAACTATTAATAAATGACGATGTTGGTTAGCCGTGGATTATGTCCTTAGCGTAATATAGCCAGATATTTTGAATTTATCCTAAGTAAAAAACAAAGATGTTATGTTAAGAATTACCGAACTCAAACTTCCTCTCAACCACACGGAAGCTCAACTTAAACAGGCTATTTGTCAGCGGCTTGGCATTTTCGACAATCAACTGGTTACTTATACTGTTTTTCGCCGCGGTCATGACGCACGTAAGAAAAATGATATTTTGCTTGTCTATACATTAGACATTGAAACAGTAGATGAGGGTTCTGTTTTAACGCGTTTTAAAGATGATGCTCATATTTCGGTAACGCCTGACACTTCTTACCGCTTCGTTGCCCAGGCACCCGCAAAAATAACTAATCGACCTATCGTGATTGGTACCGGACCTTGTGGCTTGTTTGCCGGATTAATTTTGGCGCAAATGGGTTTTCGACCGATTATTTTAGAGCGCGGCAAAGAAGTGCGTGAACGTACCAAAGATACGTTTGGACTGTGGCGTAAAAGAGTCTTTAACCCCGAATCGAATGTTCAATTTGGCGAGGGTGGTGCGGGTACTTTTTCTGATGGCAAGCTGTATACGCAAATCAAAGACCCTAATCATTACGGTCGTAAAGTGCTCACTGAATTTGTTAAAGCGGGCGCTCCGGAAGAAATCCTTCATGTCAGCAAACCGCATATTGGCACTTTTAGATTAGTAACAATGGTTGAACAAATGCGGGCAACGATTGAATCATTGGGCGGAGAAATTCGTTTTAAAAGCCGTGTAGATACCATTGCCATCGACAATAATCAAGTACGCGCTGTGGTACTAGCTAATGGTGAAACTTTGGTTTGCGATCATGTTGTCTTGGCGGTTGGTCACAGTGCCAGGGATACCTTCAAAATGCTTTATGACCAAGGCGTTTACATTGAAGCTAAACCTTTTTCTGTTGGTTTTCGTATAGAACACCCTCAATCACTCATAGATACTTGTCGATACGGCAGTAACGCTGGAAATCCTTTGCTGGGTGCGGCCGATTACAAGCTGGTACATCATTGCAAAAATGGCCGTTCGGTTTACAGTTTTTGTATGTGTCCAGGCGGCACTGTGGTTGCTGCAACCTCTGAGGCAGGGCATGTGGTCACCAATGGCATGAGCCAATACTCCCGTAATGAACGTAACGCCAATAGCGGCATTGTGGTCGGTATTACCCCGGAAGATTACCCCGGACACCCGCTGGCCGGTATTGACTTTCAGCGACAATTGGAAGCGCGTGCCTTCAAACTGGGAGGAGAAACCTACGACGCGCCAGGGCAATTGGTTGGTGATTTTATCGCTCAACGGCCGTCTACGGCATTCGGTACTGTACAACCGTCCTATACTCCTGGTGTGCATCTGGGCGATTTGAGTACGGCTTTGCCTGATTACGCCATCGACGCTATCCGCGAAGCGCTGCCTGCGTTTGATAAAAAAATAAAAGGTTTTGCCATGGCTGATGCCGTGCTGACCGGCGTTGAAACACGCACCTCATCCCCCATTCGGATCAAACGCAATACTCAATATCAAAGCATCAATACCAAAGGATTGTATCCGGCAGGAGAGGGCGCGGGCTATGCTGGTGGTATTCTTTCTGCGGCAGTTGACGGTATCAAAGCAGCCGAAGCGGTGGCTTTGGATATAGTTGGCAAAACGCCGAGTTGACTACTTTTTGAACATTCGGATTTGTTAAAGGTATGAGACAAAAACAGGTCAACGCTTCTAATGCTGTGCAAGTCTAGAAAAGGCAGCAATAAGCGTCCCGCACTTTATTCATTCCTCAAACAGGGGGCGTTGTCGGCAGGTGATATGCCATCTGTCCACTGCCAGTCTTGCCCAGCTTGGGATCGCCTAATACCAAAATGACCGGATTGTGGTCGCCATAAGCAACGGCATAAGACACGATATTGGCGGGTTTCTAGAGTGAAGATAAAGCCATCTCCTATATGATTCCAGTCGAAGGGGGGGGGGCGTGGAAGAATGAAATTATCGCAATCTTATTGTTGGGCACGGCAGCATAAAAAATTGTTACGACTCCGCTAAATATCGTGAGGTCGGCAATACTGCTCAGTGTGTCGGTGATTTGCAAAGCCGCCAGATTATAAAATGGTGTAAACGCTTTTTGCCAGCCGTCGAATGACAACGCTGCCCAGATAAATACGCCCGTAATAGGCCTTTACTGTATACGTCTGGAGCTGCTCGTAGAAACGCCTGGGCTGACTCAGGTTACTCCATAGATCAGTCTAATAATGCTTGCTGGCAATGTGATTGACGCCGTAGATTTAGTAGTTGCATCCTACTAAATCTACTCGCGGAGGCGCATGGAACTGATCGCGATGATGAGATTGAGGGATGTATTGGTGTTGATGGCGGGTTATGGTGCTTGCGATTAGTGCATTTTCGATAATTAGGAATAGTTTGGATTATTTCTGAACAGCTAAAAAATAAATCTCCCCCGGTAAAACCGGGGGAGATTTAAATCCTGAGTGTTTTTGATAAATAGTTACAAAGCAACTATTGGATAACCGGTGTAGTTACAGTGGAGCTGCGGTAGTTTGCAACGAAAGGAGTTGTGTAGTTCATGGTTTTGACTTGATCAGAGGCTTTGGGGTCGCCTTCAGCAAAGCCACAAGGACCGCCTGCACATTGTGTTGCCAAGGTTGGGGTTGAGAACAACATCACTGATGGTCCGTAATAGCTCATGATAGTACCGAATTTGTTATTGATGCCCCATGCGTAAGAATAAGCAAATTTACCGGTGATACTGCTGTATTCGCGATCATGCACATTGCCTAGATTATGACCAAGCTCGTGTGTGAAGGTGTTTGCGCCGCAGTAATAGTTGGATAATGCGTCTTTAGAATAACCATCGCCGATAGTTCCAAAACCTAAGCCGGCATTAGCGTTAGTGCCGTTAGCAAAGCCTACATAAGCAGTACCGCAACTTCCTGCAGTTTGTGCATACAATGGTCTGAATAATGTCACCAAGTCTGCACCGTATTGATTACGTAGTGCCGCAGTGCCTGCGAATGCTCCCCTATCACTGGCTAAATCCGATAATGCTTGGGCATTGGCATTATTTTCTACATAGCTGGTTGCGCGAGTATGCACCAGTCTTAGGTTCAAATTTATGCCCGAATCTTTGTAGGCTTGATTAGATACATCGACTAGATATTGAATCCGTTGTTTAGCATATGCAGCAGTTTGATTAGTGGTGGTATACAACACCATTAAATCAATTGTTGTTTTTGCAGTGGTTGTTGATGAAGCGGCAGCCACCGCCTTTGACTTGGCAAGTTCAGTAGCATAGGCAGCTTCCGCTTTTTTTGCGTTAGCTTCCGCTGTATTCAATTCAGTAGTTTTCTTTGTATATGCCGCTTTGGCGGCAGCTGTATTTTTAACTGCTAAGTTATAGGCAGCAATTGCTTTGCTTAGATCAATATTTGTAGAATTTAAAGTTAGCTTGGCAGTCTTTAAATTAGCCTGTAAAGCAGTGTTTTTTGGGGAATTTTTAACGGCTGCTTGAACGGCTTTATATTGATTTGCAGCATTAG
>JAQTQN010000006.1 GCA_028712225.1 Methylobacter sp. | reverse complement strand
TAATCAGAAATGGCGCGCCTACGGTTGAATTTGATTACATCGTTCCGCAAGGCAACTACTTTGCGATGGGTGATAACCGCGACAACAGCAATGATAGCCGCTACTGGGGGCCCGTTCCTGAGGAAAACCTGGTAGGCAAAGCCTTTTTTATCTGGATGAGTTGGGATTGGCAGCATAAGGGTGTGGGATTTGATCGGATTGGCACGGTTTTGAAATAAACTACACTTGTTGTTTATTCATCAATTCTGGAGCCGGTCATGAACGCAACGGTTAAAAACCAACAAGGTTTAACCTTGATCTCTATTTTGTTTATTTTGGGGCTGATCGCTTTTTTTACGTTGCTCACACTTAAAATAGTGCCCATCTACATGGATCACGCAAAAGTAGTCAATGCACTAAAAGCTATCGAGCAATCCCCCAATATTGAAACTCAAAGTGAAAATGAAGTTAGAAATAGCTTAAATAAACGTTTTAGCATGAACTATGTCTATGATGTTACTCAAGATGATATTAAAGTGGTTAAGCACGGTAACTACCTGAAAGTGACTATTGAATATGAAACAGTACAAAAAATCGCCGGTAACTTGAGCGTATTGGCTGAATTTAATGATTCCATTGAGGTCGGACAGGAGTGACAAAAAATCCGAACGTCTTATCCAAACGATTAGGCCTGAGTTTTAACGATTCGCAACTGTTTATCAGCGCATTGACTCATCGTAGCGTAGGGGCTAAAAATAATGAGCGCTTAGAATTTTTAGGTGACTCTATCTTAGGTTTTGTGATCGCACACCAGTTGTATGATAACTTTCCTTCAGCGCCGGAAGGGGTATTAAGTCGGTTAAGAGCCAGCTTAGTCAACCAAACATCTCTTGCAGAGCTTGCCAGAAAACACCAGCTTGGTGACTACCTTCTACTCGGTTCCGGTGAACTTAAAAGCGGTGGATTCCGCCGTGATTCTATTTTATCGGATGCGCTGGAAGCTATTATCGGCGCATTGTTTCTCGACCAAGGAATGGACGCTTGTCAGCAATGGGTAGTGTCATTATTCCAAGAAAAGCTGCAAGCCTTGTCGCTTGAGAATTGGAAAAAAGATCCTAAAACTCAATTGCAAGAGTTGATGCAGTCTAAAAAAAATGACTTGCCTGAATATACTTTGATAAGCATGTCCGGACTGGGTCACGAACAAACCTTCAAAGTCAAATGCACCGTGCCGTTGAGTGATCAATTCTTTATCGGCACAGGGGTTTCAAGAAAAAAAGCAGAGCAGGCAGCAGCAGAGCAAATGCTTGAATTATTAAAAGGCGTGTAATGAATTGTGGTTTCGTAGCCCTGATAGGGCGCCCCAATGTGGGCAAATCAACACTGATGAATCATTTGCTGAAACAAAAAATCAGCATCACCTCTCGTAAACCCCAAACGACCCGACATCGTATCTTGGGTATTAACACTACAGCAGCAGGGCAAGCCATTTATATGGATACGCCTGGCATGCACGGCAATGAACAGAAAGCTCTCAATCGTTATCTAAACAGAACTGCAGAGACTACTTTGTTAGGTGTTGATGTCATCGTTTGGTTAATTGACGGTCTGTCCTGGCATGAATATGACGAGATTATTTTTAAAAAGCTCGAACAGGCGGGATTGCCGGTTATCCTGGCCGCCAACAAAGTCGACAAAGTTAAAGATAAAGAAGATATTTTGACTTTTTTTTCCGAAGCTCAGCATCGCTTTCCTTTTGCTCACATGATCCCGATTTCAGCCTTGAAGAGCACCAATCTTGAAGAGCTCGAAGGCTTGATTATGGAGATGCTGCCTGAAAGTGATTTGATATACCCGGAAGATCAAATTACCGACAGGCCGGAGCGATTTTTATGCGCGGAAATTGTCCGGGAAAAACTGACCAGACGGTTAGGCGATGAGTTGCCTTATGCGATAACTGTCGAAATAGAACGCTACGAAGAAAAGCCCCATATCACCAAAATCTACGCCATTATTTGGGTAGAGCGGCTTGGACAAAAAACTATTGTGATTGGTGATAATGGCGAAATGCTAAAAAAAGTCGGTACCGACGCCAGACTGGATATAGAAAAATTGCTGGACAAGAAAGTCTATATCCAGCTGTGGGTCAAGGTGAAAAAAGGCTGGTCAGACAATGAACGCGCGTTACAAAGCTTAGGATTTAATGACTGAAACAGCAGTCTATTTACAACCTGCTTTTGTTCTACAGCAGCGTAATTTTCGCGAAACCAGCCTAATCATTGAGGTAATGACGCGTGACTTTGGCAGACTATCGGTCCTGGCAAAAGGTGTGCGAAAAACAAAATCAAAAACTACCGGGCTTTTGCAGCCCTTTGTGCCAATATTGATTTCCTATGTTGGCAAGGCAGAACTTAAAACCCTCACCACCGTTGAAATGGCTGATTCATTTGCTAAATTGACTGGTCTTGCGCTGTATTGCGGTTTTTATGTCAACGAGTTGGTCGGCTGTTTTTTACATAAACACGATCCACATCCTGAAGTATTTGTTCATTACCAGTCCTGTTTGACCAGGCTAGCTCAAGAAGCAACGCTAGAGCCTGCCTTAAGAACTTTTGAATTGGATTTGCTGGAAAGCATCGGCTACGGCTTACATGCAGAGACAAACAAGTCATCTATACGCTCAGCAAGTTACTCGTTCGACAATGAACTCGGACTGGTGGCAGATAACAAAGGATTGTTTTCAGAGAAGACTGTGCAAGCGATCCAATCGAGACAATTCAACGATTCGCAAGTGCTAAGCGAACTCAAACTACTGATGAGACAAGTCATCGATACCCACCTACAAGGCAGACAATTAAAAAGTCGGGCCGTTATCAATAAACTTATTAAACGACCAGAAACATGAGCACACAAAACATTCTGTTAGGCGTCAATATTGATCACATTGCCACCTTAAGGCAAGCCAGAGGCACCCGTTATCCTGATCCAATTCAAGCCGCGTTGATTGCCGAGCAAGCAGGAGCGGACGGAATTACCGCGCATTTGCGGGAAGATCGCCGACATATCCAGGATCGCGATATTTATTTATTAAAAGACATGCTGCATACCCGGCTGAATCTGGAAATGGCAGTGACCGAAGAAATGATAGCAATCGCTCAAAAAGTAAAGCCATTCGCCTGCTGCCTGGTGCCCGAAAAGCGTGCCGAGCTGACTACTGAAGGCGGGCTCAATGTCGCAGGACAGTTATCGACCATGCAATCCGCGTGCGAAAGATTAAAAAGCTCAGGCATTGAGGTATCACTATTTATCGACCCAGAACAAGAACAAATTGATGCTGCTGTGCAAGCTGGCGCGCCGGTAATCGAATTACATACCGGTCGTTATGCCGATGCGGAAAATCCGGCACAGCAAGCGGAAGAACTGGAGCGCATTCGCCAAGCAGCTTACTACGCACACGCCGCTGGATTACAAGTTAATGCCGGGCATGGACTTAATTTTCATAATGTTGAAGCCATCTGTGCGATACCGGAAATTGTCGAGCTTAATATCGGTCATGCCATTATTGCCCAAGCCGTGCTAACAGGCTTGGCGCAGACGGTCAGTGATTTGAAGCAGCTTATGCGTAATACCCGATTGCACAGCGGGCAAATTTAACAAAATGGAGTTTGAGTTTTATCAACTCACGTCCGCCGGCGACAGGGAAAGCAACCAGGATTATATGGCATATATCATCAATGATGAGTATGCCTTGCTTGTGGTAGCTGATGGCTTGGGTGGCTATAGTGCCGGCGACAAAGCTTCGCGTTTTTTTTGTCAAGGCTTGTTAGCCACTGCAGACTACAGTAAGCGTATACAGGAAAATCCAGTCGCGACTTTTGCAGCCTGGGTAGATGCGGCAATTGACAAGATGAAACTGCTGTTTCAAGATGACGAGGTAGCCAGTAAGGCGCATACCACCTGTGTTTGTCTATTTATCGATAGCCACCGCGTATTAACTGCACATTGCGGCGACTCGCGCATCTATCGGATGAATCCTAAGGAAATCCTGTGGCGTAGCCAAGATCATTCCATCCCACAGCAATTGCTGAACGCCGGTAAAATATCCGAAGAGGAAATGGGAGTGCATCCTGATCAAAATCAGCTAACGCGCAGCATCAATGTATTGAAAAAACATCACCCCGAAATTCACGAATATCCCGCAATTCAAAAGGGTGAGACTTTTTTGTTATGTACTGATGGGTTTTGGGGGAATGTAAAACAGACAGAATTATTACAGTTAGCACAGCCTGCCAGTGGTAAAGCCGCGCTAGGTAAAGTGGCTCAATTAACGGTATTACGCGCACTCGGCAGGAGCGACAATGTCACCGTGCAATGGCTGCGTTGTCTTTAATGCGATATTGAAAAGCCATGTTTTTGCATTCGATACAGCAACGTGTCCCTTGATATACCCAACAATTTTGCTGTTTTTGCGCGATTGCCATTAGTGCGTTGCAAAGCCTGACTGATTAAATCAGCTTCCAAAGAATCCAATTGCACCCCTTCCGCCGGCAAAATAAAATCGCCACTTTCCGGCAATTCGCCAGTTACGGTCACGCTAAACTCTGCTGGAAGATTTTCCGGTTCAATAGTTCGTCCGGCTAATAACACACTCAATCTTTCGCACAAATTACGTAATTCTCGAATATTACCCGGCCATTTATAGTGCTTTAACACTTTTAGCGTGGCTTTACTTAACTTAGGTTCGTCAATCGAATGAGCTTTGGCAAATAAATTTAAGAAATGTACGGCCAACGGCTCAATGTCTTCAGTGCGTTGGGAGAGTGGCGGCAGCTCTAAGGGGACGACATTTAACCTGAAATATAAGTCTTGTCTAAAATCGCCCTGGCTAATTTGCTTGGTCAAATCGGAGTTGGTTGCAGCAATTACACGAACATTCACCTTAATAGGCTTAGTTTCCCCAACCACAAGACATTCCCCGGAATCCAAAAATCGCAAAAATTTCGCTTGCACCCCTAGTGGTAATGAGTTGATTTCATCGAGAAATAATGTGCCTCCGTCGGCCGCCTGTAGCAAACCTTGGGTGCTGGAACTAGCGCCCGTAAAAGCACCTTTTTTGTGACCAAATAACTCAGACTCAATCAAGCCTTCAGGAAGCGCTGCGCAATTGACAGTAATAAAAGGTTTATCAGAGCGTGAACTGGATTTCTGAATGGCTTTAGCAAATACCTCTTTGCCAGTGCCTGTTTCGCCTTTAAGCAAAACAGTGACATCCGTTGTGGCCACAATTCTTGCACTACGAATTAGTGAATCCAACGAAGGGGATTGACCAATAATTGATCTGAAATAAGCCATGCTACCTCTCTACTATCTGAGTATGTTGCCAACGCATTGGATTAAGATCCGGAATTACCGCTAACAAAGCCAGTGCAATCATTAACAAACCGATGATCTGCCTAAATCGTTGTAAGCCAGAAAGTTTTGTCAGTATGCCGGTCATAAATCCTATCCCCATAACAGCCGGGATGGTGCCGAGACCGAAAAACAACATGGTTAAAGCGCTTTGCCCAACGCCTCCGGCGGTCGAGGCCAAAGCAAGAGCGGTATAAACCAAGCTGCATGGCAACCAGCCCCACACCATGCCAAATAAGTAGGCCTGAGAATACGTTTTTACCGGAATAAGACGCCGTCCATAAGGTTCGATCACTCGCCAAAAATGTAGGCCAATCTTTTCGATATACGCAAATCTAGGAAACCACCCGGCAAGGTATAAGCCGGCACTTGCCATGACGATAGCCGATAGTATTTGCAAGACTCGATAGCCGGTAGATTCATCCATGGTCATCACCAGTGCGGTTTGAACAAATCCTAATAACAGACCAGCCAATGTGTAGCTTGTGACCCTACCGGCGTTGTAATTAAATACAAATGGCAACAGGCGTTTTTTATCGTTGCGTACTTCAGAGCTTAAACTCAGCGTTAAGGTACCGATAATCGAGCCGCACATCCCCACACAATGCATGCTACTTAGCAGCCCCATGGTAAATGCGACCAAGTACGATGAGTTAAAGGCGTGGTCAAATTCCATAGTGGCTAAAGTTATCGCAGGGTTGAAGAAAAGCAAATGTTATCCAGGCTTGATAAATGAGAACTATGTTATATAACTCATTTAATAAGGTTATATAACACAGTTTAATTATCCTGAATGCGGGGTCTGTTGACAATGAATTGTTAAATTTGACCGACTATTATTGAAACTCAGCCAGAATCTGCGCCTGAATTTTTTCAGCCATAGCTTTGCGATCATCGGCATCGCGGATTGGGCGGCCAACCACAATGTAATCGGCGCCGTTCTGAAAAGCCTTGTCTACGCTAACCACGCGTTTTTGGTCGTCGTCTTCGCGATTATCGACCGGCCGAATGCCGGGAGTAATTACCAATAAACGGTGATCCAGATGTTCACGCAGCATAGGCGCTTCAAGACCGGATGACACCACGCCATCACAGCCGATGTCCAACGCCCGTTTGGCGCGCGATAACACCAGCTCCCGCACATCACAGCTGAAACCTAAATCATCAAGATCACCACGATCCAAGCTGGTTAACGCCGTGACGGCCAATACTTTGAGATTGCCTTTCTCTTTGGCGGCCGCTTCCATGATGGAATCGTTGCCATGAATGGTGGCAAGGTCGACACCTTTGCTGCTTAATGCACGGATAGCACGGCCCACCGTGGCAGGCACGTCAAAAAACTTCAAATCCACAAACACTTTTTTGCCGCGCTGCTTAAGCCATTCGATAAAACCGAAATAATCGCCGCACATGAACAACTCCATGCCGACTTTGTAAAAAATCACCGAATCACCCAATTCTTCAACTAACGCCTGCGCTTCAGCGATGCTGGGAACATCCAAAGCCATAATCAGGCGTTCACGGACAGGGATAGCTTTGGTAGAAAGAATAGATTGTGGCATATGGCTGACAAAATGAAGGCTAAAAACAACGGCTATATTACCGGAACTTCATTAGTCGGTGAATGTTAAAATTCGCCGCCCGACACATTACATCTATTTATGAACTCAACTCTGATTCAAATGACCCTGCTGATGGCTTGCGGTGCCGGTTGGCGCATCCTCAAGCCGGGCGGGCTAAAAGCAGAGCAAACCCGGTTGGTATTAACCACGGTTGTGTATTATTTGCTGCTGCCGGCGATGGTATTGGAAGTGCTTTGGTCGGCCGATATTGGCGTTCATTCGCTGCAATACACCTTGCTTGGCATTGCCAGCATTAGTTTTGCGATTGTTTGCATTTGGTTGGTGGGCGCGTTATTCAAGTTTGAGCATCGCCGCTTAGGGGCCATGGTTTTAGCCGCTGCATTCCCTAACGTTACTTATTTAGGCTTGCCGGTTTTAGAGCAGACTTTCGGCAGCTGGGCACGATCGGTGGCGATACAAATCGATTTGTTTGCGACTGCGCCATTTCTGTTTACGGTTGGCATTTTACTGGTGCGGCATTACGGCGAAGACAAATCAGAAAACCCCAAATCAGTCATCGCTTTTCTGAATGCACCACCATTTTGGGCTGCGGGCCTGGCGGTATTGCTGAATATCAATCACGTTGTTGCGCCGGATTGGCTGCTCGGGGTACTGCAAAAATTGGCGGGTGCCGTGGTGCCGTTAATGCTGTTTTCTCTAGGATTAGCCTTGAGTTGGACGGCAGTCAGGGTTCGCAACATTCCTTATGTTATGCCGGTCATCGTGATAAAAATGGCATTGATGCCTTTATTCGCGGTGCTATTGATGAGCCAACTCAGCATAACCGGCGATTACCGGGCGGCTGCAGTGCTGGATATTGCCATGCCCAGCATGGTATTAGGGATCGTGTTTTGTGATCGTTACCATTTGGACAGCTCACTTTATGCAATGGCAGTTACCGTAACGACCGCACTCAGTTTAATCACCCTGCCCTTGTGGCATGGACTATTGATGAAGAGTTTTACATGAACCCGACACTGGAAATTTTCTCTCAAGGCGAAGAAGTCGTTACCGGGCAAGTCGTCGATAGCAATGCTGCGTGGCTGGCACAAGAGGCTGTGCAGTTAGGTTTTACGGTAACCCGGCATACCTCGGTAGGCGACAAACTTGACGATTTGGTAACGTTGCTGCGAGAAGTTTCCCAGCGTGCTGATTGCTGTCTATGTACCGGCGGCTTGGGGCCGACCACTGATGACTTAACTACCGAAGCCGTCGCCCAAGCTTTTGGCTTGCAGCTGGAATTTGACGAAATCGCTTTTGCGCAAATCAAACAGTTTTTCGATCGCCGTAACCGAGTCATGCCCGACTCCAACCGCAAACAAGCGATGCTGCCCCAAGGTGCGTTACGACTGGATAACGAATGGGGCACCGCGCCTGGTTTTGCATTAAAAGCCGGTCGCTGCCGGTTTGTATTCATGCCCGGTGTGCCTTCGGAAATGCGCCATATGTATTTGGAAAAAGTACAAGCTACGCTGCAACAACGCTTTGTGTTGCAGCCGCAAACATTGATTACCATTAAAACCATCGGCATCGGCGAATCGGACCTGCAGCAGCGCATTAAGCCGATAGCTATCCCCGATAATGTGCAACTTGGCTTTCGCGCCAGCTTGGCCGAAGTGCAAACCAAGCTGTTGTTTCCACATGATTACCCGTCAGCAGCTATTGAAGATTTAGTGAAGTCCATTGCCAAACAAATTGGCGATGAGGTATTTGCGATTGATGGCTTGGGAGCGGAAGGTGGCGATTTAATTACCGTACTGAATCAGCTAATGATCGATGGCAAACACACGCTGGCTGTGGTCGAAACCGTCAGTCAAGGCATGATAGCCAGCTACTGCACAGCGCTGCCTTGGTTACTGGAAGCTCGCTATCAACAAACCTCGACCATCAACAACGATGACTTTTGGGCAGTCGCAAAAAACATCGCCATGGCTACACAAGCGCAAAGCGGCGCTGATTTTGTGCTGGTGCAACTGCATGATGCCGACTTAAGCGCAATTCAAGACAAGGATAGCGCCATCGTTCTATATAATGTCCTCCTTACTGGACACCAATTTCATCAAACCACACGCACCGTGGCCGGTCCCGGCAAACGCAAACAACACCAGGCAGCCTTACTGGCCCTGGATTTATTAAGACGCTTTTTACAACACAAAGATCTCTGATATGCCTTTATTACGCTTAACCAATGTCTCCATCGCTTTCGGTACTCATGCTTTACTAAAGGATGCTGAATTCCAGCTCGATCCTGGCGAGAGAGTCGGCTTATTGGGCCGCAACGGCGAAGGCAAGTCCACGTTAATGAAAATTATCGCCGGCGATATTCTGCCCGATCACGGTGACATTTGGCGGCAACCGGAACTAAGACTGGCTTGGCTGGAACAAGCCCCGGACTTACCTGACGATGCCACCATTTACGATGCGGTCGCCGGTGGTTTAGGCGATTTAGGCAGTTGGATTACCCGTTATCATGCGCTGTCCATGACCATGTCGTACGATGATGACAAAGCCTTGCAAGAGCTTGGTGATCTGCAGCACAAATTGGAAGCCCACAACGGCTGGCATTTTCAGCAACGGGTTGAAACCACCTTAACCAAGCTGGATTTGCCCGGCGAACTTAAAATCAGCGGCTTGTCCGGCGGCTGGAAGCGCCGTGTAGCGTTGGCCCGAGCCTTGGTAATCGAGCCCGAAGTATTACTGCTCGATGAGCCGACCAACCACTTGGACTTTGAAAGCATCGCCTGGTTGGAAGAACAAATGCTTAATTTTCAGGGCGCGGTGTTGTTTGTAACGCATGACCGGGCCTTTTTGCAAAAACTGGCAACGCGAATTATCGATCTCGACCGAGGCAATTTAGTCTCCTGGCAAGGTACTTATGACGATTATTTGCGTCGCAAAGCCGCCGCGCTTGAAGACGAAGCCAACCAAAATGCCGAATTCGATAAAAAATTAGCTGAAGAAGAAGTCTGGATTCGCCAAGGCGTTAAAGCCCGCCGGACACGCAACGAAGGCCGCGTTAGAGCTTTGGAAAAACTGCGCGACGAACGCGCCCAGCGCCGTAATCAACAAGGCACCAGCAAACTGACCTTGGGACGCGGCGATGCTTCCGGCAAAAAAGTTATTGAAGTCACCGACATCAGCTTTGCTTATCAAGACCGCCAAATTATCAATAAATTTTCCACACTTATTCAACGCGGCGACAAAATCGGCCTGATCGGCCCTAACGGTGCTGGCAAATCGACTTTATTAAAGTTACTGCTCAAACAACTGGAACCCGATAGCGGCACCGTCGATCAAGGCACCAAGCTGGAAATCGCCTATTTCGACCAGCTCCGCGATCAACTTGATCCGGAAATATCCGTGGCCGATACCGTGGCAGATGGCAACGACTTTGTCGACATCGCCGGTAACAGACGTCATGTTATGTCTTATTTAGGCGACTTCTTGTTCGCCCCGGCCAGAGCGCGTTCACCGGTAAAAAGTTTATCGGGCGGCGAAAAAAACCGCTTATTGTTAGCGCGTTTATTTACCAAACCTGCCAACCTGATCGTGATGGATGAGCCGACCAACGACCTTGATTTAGAAACCCTCGAATTGCTGGAAGAAAAACTGGTCAACTACGATGGCACCTTGTTATTAGTCAGCCATGACCGCGCCTTTTTGGATAACGTCGTCACCAGCGTATTCGTGCTTGAAGGCAATGGCGAGGTGCAAGAATTCATTGGCGGTTATACCGATTGGATAGCTTATTGCGAAAGCGTCAAGAAAACTGAAGCCGCTAAAAAACCGATAGCGGAAAAACCGACTAAATCGACTACGTTTGTCGCGCCTGCCACACCTAAGAAAAAACTCAGCTTTAAAGAACAGCAAGAGCTGGATAAATTGCCCGCATTAATTGACCAACTGGAAACCCGGCAAGCCGAGTTAACCCAGCAAATCAGTAACGCTAATTTCTACAAACAGGATCAAGCGGTGATAGCAAAAACCTTGGACGAATTAAAACAAACGGAAGAAAAGCTGGAGCAAACCTTTATGCGCTGGGACGAACTCGAAGCGCAGAAAAGCTAATCGTTAAACGTTGTAGGAGCAGGCCTTGCCTGTGAGCGATTAAGGAAAATCTTAAAACGTTTTAAGCTATCGCGGGCACGGCCCGCTCCTACCTTGTTGACACGGGGAAATGCACATGGGCCAAGAAATCAGCAACATTGAATTCTCAGCTGAAGACTATGCAGTTTTCCAGGCTCATTTGCGGCAGGAAACAGTATTACTCGGCAAGATGCTTAATTCCGGAAACTTCGATGATCAAGCCCATGTCACCGGGTTTGAACTCGAAGCCTGGCTACTGGATCACAATCATTTTCCTGCACCAATCAACACGACTTTCCTTGAGCGTATTAACAACCCGCTGGTGGTGCCGGAATTGTCGCGCTTTAATATTGAACTCAACGGCACTCCGCAGAGTTTGCAAGGTTTCGCTTTAAGCCGTTTGGAAGCAGAGCTGAGCAATACCTGGCGGCGTTGCCTGCACGTGGCACATGAGCTGGAAGCCACGCTGATTATGATCGGCACACTACCTACCTTGCGTAATGCCGATTTATGTTTGGCCAATATTTCGCCATTCAAGCGCTATCTAGCATTGAATGAACAAGTTATCAAGGCCCGCAGTGGCCTCCCAATTCGGCTGGATATTCAGGGCCGCGAGCGATTAATAGTCAGCCACCATGATGTTATGTTGGAAGCTGCAACCACTTCGTTCCAAGTCCATCTGCAAGCACCGGCCAAACAATTTTCGCGTTATTTTAATGCCTCATTACTGCTGTCCGCGCCGCTGGTTGCGATTGCTGCCAATTCGCCGTTTTTGTTCGAAAAATCGTTGTGGGATGAAACGCGTATTCCGGTATTCGAACAAGTCGCGAACACTGGCAATGACGCCCAGTCAGGTGCGCAACGAGTGAGCTTTGGTTCGGGATATATCTCAACTAGCCCCGAAGAATGCTTTCAAGAAAACCTGGCGAGCTATCCCGTACTGTTGCCGATTAATTTCCACGGTGAAGCCAGTGAACTACAACATCTGCGCTTCCACAACGGGACCATCTGGCGTTGGAATCGCCCGTTGATTGGCTTCGATGCCGAGGGCACAGCGCATTTGCGCGTCGAACACCGCGTTATGCCTGCAGGCCCCAGTATTAGCGACATGGTCGCTAACGCAGCATTGTATTTAGGTGCGGCCTGTTTTCTGGCAAACTTAAAAACGCCGCCGGAAAGGGATTTATCATTTGAAACCGCGCGCGACAATTTTTACTTGGCTGCGCGTGATGGGCTGGATGCTCAGCTACAGTGGCTGGACGGCAAGCAATATAACGTCCGCGATTTGTTACTGGACGAACTGTTGCCGATCGCTGCGCAAGGCTTGAAAATGCTAGGGATCGCTGAGGAAGATCGCCAGCGTTACCTTGCCATTTTGCATTCCCGAGTTCGTTCCGGCCAAAACGGCGCTGCCTGGCAACGCGCTTATATCGATGCACATGGCCGTGATTTTTTCAGCCTTACCGCCGCCTACCTGGAACACCAATATAGCGGCATGCCCGTACATGAATGGGCTATTTAATTATTTGGAAGCACCATGCTGAAAATTATCGATCATGTACCTGACGGCTTTTTAGACGTTGACGCCCGGCAACTGCATACCATCTTGCCGCAACCCACGCTGATGCACTTAGCCGGACGTCAGCAGCCTGCGGTGTTCGTCGCGATCTTGTTGCACGGTAATGAAGACACAGGACTGAAAACGATTCAACAAGTATTAAAAAAATATGCCAAACGCGAACTACCGCGCGCCTTGTCCATTTTCGTCGGCAACGTTACGGCGGCTCGCGAAGGTGTACGCAGGCTGGACGGCCAGCCCGATTTCAACCGCATCTGGCCAGGCAGCGAACACGATGCCCCGAAGCAACAAGCGATGACCCAAGCAGTAATCAATGAGATGCAGCAGCGCGGCGTATTTGCCAGTATCGACATTCACAACAATACCGGCCTTAATCCAAATTACGCTTGCGTCAACACGCTCGACCAGCGTTTTCTGCATCTGGCGACCTTGTTTTCCCGCATCGCGGTGTACTTCATTCGCCCCAAAGGCACACAGTCCGCCGCATTTGCCAAACTGTGCCCGGCCATTGCGATTGAATGCAGCAAGCCCGGCAATCCGGAAGGTATTGCGCGCGCCGTCGGCTTGGTCGAGGCCTGCCTGCACCTGACCAACTTCCCAGCCCACCCGGTCGCCGCTCACGATCTTGATTTATTCCACACCATCGGACTGGTCAAAATCCCCGAGTACATCAGCTTTAAATTCGGTACGGCCGATGTTGATCTCAGTCTGGAACCAGCAATTGACCACCTCAATTTCACTGAAATCCCAGCCGGAACTCGCTTAGGCACAACCAGGCAAACCAACATGCCTCTGCAAGTACTGGATGAAGATGGGAACTGTGTAGCGGAACGATTTTTTGAAGTACGCAACGGCGAGTTGCTGACACGCTGCAACGTAGTCCCGGCAATGCTGACCCTGGACGAACGGATAATCCGGCAGGATTGCCTGTGTTATCTAATGGAGCGCCTACCGTTATCACCACCGTGAGCTTGCCGAATCATGCTCGGCTTAACAGCATTGCCTCTACGGACTTGAGTAAGGCCACCGGTTTGCAACCAAAGCCGAAATCGATTATCCTACGCGGCCTTTCAAGCTATTGGGGGGATTGTGGAGAGGTGGCCGAGCGGCTGAAGGCGCACGCCTGGAAAGTGTGTATACGGCAACGTATCAAGGGTTCGAATCCCTTCCCCTCCGCCAATTTATTTAATTAACTCATTGTTTCGCATGAAAAAATGAGCTTGATTTCAAAATGCTGTCGTAGTTTCTACGCGCAGCTCAGATTTAAAAAATAATCTTGCTTTAATCCCCACGCATAAAAAAGGCCGGTATTACCCTGCCCTATTAAATATTGTTTGGTTAAATGTCTTCTTTGTACGCAAACTAAAAATACCCATATAGGATGATGGTTTAAATTATCGAATCTATAGAGGATTGCACCCACTTTAGGGCGTCACTTTTTCTCATCTTTGTATCACCTAGCTTTAACTCCATTGCCCCCAGTGCGAATGTCGCATTCAATTCAGAGTTTATTTTCTCCAACTGAATAATCTGTTCCACCAAATCGAACAAATCGGTTTGATTGATGTTTTTCTTTCGCATCTTCATTTTTTCAGCCGTTGCTCTCACGCGCTTTCCTATCCCCTGATTTCATCACTTGGCTAGATTACTGGCGCATATCTCCCTATTTTGTCAGATGACTTCAAAAGACCGGCATTTCGACAGGGATTGCCGAAATCCAGTTTACATGGATAGCTCGAAGCCACTATCCCCACATAAATACCCTCAAGGGGCATAACGGCATTGTTCTTAATCCGACAAAGTAGAACTAATTCATTACGCATAAAAAAACCGGAACCCGGCAAACGCCGGATTCCGGTTTCTCACCAACAACTACTTAATAATGCTAATACCTTTTAGCAAATTCAGTGCTTCGTATAGAGCGTAGTCTTTCATCTCAAGCGGTTCGTCTTTTTTCTCATCCTGTGGGTTTTTCTTTGCATCATCGGTTTTATTACCATTTTGCAAATGACGGGATAAATCGGCTTCTTTGACAGGTGTAAAGTCACCTTTATCTAAGGATTCCAATTTAACACGAGCCACAGCTACATCCGGCTCAATGCCTTGGGCCTGAATAGATCGCCCTGAAGGCGTGAAATAGCGAGCCGTGGTTAATTTAACTGCAGCGCCGTTACTGGTCGGCAGGATGGTTTGCACTGAACCTTTACCAAACGATTTTTCACCCATGATGACGGCACGTTTTTGGTCTTGTAAGGCACCGGCAACAATTTCCGATGCAGAGGCAGAACCGGCATTAATCAGTACGACAATCGGGGCACCGTTTAATAAATCATCAGGAGCCGCATTGAAGCGCATTTCTGAGTTGGCAATACGGCCTTCGGTGTAAACAATCAGGCCGCTTTTAATAAATGCGTCGCTAACTTCAACTGCGGCATTAAGAACACCACCGGGGTTGTTTCTTAAATCCAGCACCAGACCTTTCAAATCGCTACCGTTTTCTTTCTTGAGTGCGGCAAGAGATTCTTTAAGGCCTTCGCCAGTTCCAGATTGAAAACTGCTAATGCGCAAGTAACCGTAGCCTTTTTCCAGCATGCGGTTTTTTACGCTTTTAACTTTTATTATGTCGCGCACCAAGGTAATTTTTAGCGGGGCTTCTTCACCTTCGCGGACGATGGTTAACAAAATTTTGCTACCGGGCTCGCCGCGCATAAGCTTGACGGCATCGGTTAAGCTCATGCCTTTTACCGGTTGCTCATCAAGTTTGACAATTAAATCGCCAGTTTTAAGGCCTGCTCGTTGCGCCGGCGTATCGTCAATAGGAGAGACAACCTTGATAAAGCCGTTTTCCATCGTGACTTCTATGCCCAAGCCGCCAAATTGGCCAGTCGTTCCTTCTTTTAATTCCTGGTACTCGTCAGCCGCTAAATAGGCGGAATGAGGATCCAATCCACTTAACATTCCTCGTATTGCGTCTTCCAACAGTTTTTTGTCAGATACAGGCTCGACATAATCTTGTTTGATGCGGCCAAAAATTTCGGTAAAGGTGCGAAGGTCTTCATAAGGAAGTACTTCCGTGTCTGTTGTTACGGCAGCACCATTATTTTTCTCTGCAAATACACTACCGCACAGGCCAATGATGACGCCAAAGGTTATCCCTAAGGACAAAACAAATATATTTTTCTTTTTCAACATGTAATTTCAAACTCCAAACAATCAATTTTTAATAGTAATCAACGCACTTCTATTGCTTTCAGTCTTTTATTGTCTACACCATGCAATAGGATCAACCGGTTTACCTTTTTTGCGTATACCGAAATATACCCCCGACTGGCTATGCCCACCACTTTGCCCGGCAGCGGCAATCACTTCGCCTGCATCAACTTTGTCGCCTTTATGTTTATAAAGACTCTGATTAAATGCGTAAAGCGTCATATATCCTTCGCCATGGTTAACAATCATTAGCCATCCATAGCCTTTTAGCCAATCGGCATATGCCACCGTGCCATTAGTGACCGCCCGTATATCCGCACCTTCTTTAGCATCAATCATCACGCCATCTTCCCATGCGCCCCCACCGGCATTGCCAAATTTGTTGCGCAATTGGCCTGTCACTGGCCAAGGTAATGTTCCTTTTAACTCGGAAAAATCACCTTTGATTACGGGGAAACTCTCCTCAGATTCAGAGCCTTTGACACTTACACTAATTGCTGTCTGATGGCTGAGTTGTTCTTCTACACGGTCAACGGCAGATTCTGAGTCGCCGGTGCTTAGTTGCAAAGAAGCAATGAGATTTTTAAGCTTACTTTCGCTTTCTTTCAAACGATTTAATTGTTGTTCATTGGCAAAATAATCATCACCTAATTGGTTCAACAATCTTGTTCGCTTGTCTCTAGCGCTGTCCGCAGTAATCCGTTCTGTTTTTTGTTGTTCCAAATCCTTTTCCAACAGCGACGCTTCTTCTTGCTGCCGCTGTTCCAGGCTCGCTAATTGTGCCATTGAATCATTAATACGACTTAGCTTGGACACTCGCGCTGCATTGAGGTAATCATAATAGACCATCATTCGGCTTGATAACGCAGGATCTTTCTGATTTAACAGCAATTTCAATTTTTCTTGCTGCCCCATGGCATGGGCCGCTTTAATTTGCCCGGCAAGTTCTTTGCTTTGTTTAGTTACTTCATTTTGAAGCAGCGCTATTTCTTTACGAATCTTGCTTAAGTTATTTTGCTTCAGCTCGACTTGTCTTTCTAACGTTCTTAATAGCGCGGCAGTTCGTCCATAGAGTTTTTCAATTTCTGCCAATTGTTCATTAACACTGGATGGCTCGGCAACCTCAGCGCTGCCGGGTGTCAAATACAAGCACAGTAAAAAACAATAGATTATCTTTTTGATCATTCCCTGTTTTGAGCTGTGATAAGTGATTTACCAGTCATTTCAATTGGTTGTTTAAGCCCTAGGATTGCCAACATGGTTGGTGCAATATCTGACAAACTACCTCCGTCTGCCAATTGACCTTCTCCACACACATATACCAAGGGCACAGGATTAGTAGTATGAGCTGTATGCGGCTCACCTGTAATCTTGTCGCGCATTTGCTCGATATTGCCGTGATCAGCCGTCAATAACATTCTGCCGCCTACCTTGTTAAGCGCGTCAACAATACGTTGCAAGGCAGCATCAACAGCTTCAACAGCCAAAATAGCGGCATCCAGGACGCCGGTATGACCGACCATATCACAATTGGCATAGTTGCAAATGATGACATCGTATCTGCCGCCGGTAATGGCTTCGACTAAATGATCGGTGACTTCGACTGAGCTCATTTCCGGCTGCAGATCGTAAGTTCTGACTTTGGGCGAGGGCACTAAAATCCTATCCTCTCCGGGGAATGGGGCGTCTATGCCACCATTAAGAAAGAACGTTACATGGGCGTATTTTTCGGTTTCGGCCAATCTCAACTGGGTCATTCCCAACGTTGAAAGATACTCACCAAGGCCGTTTTTTATATCAATTGACGGGAAAGCAACGTCATAATCAAATTCATGATGGTATTCCGTGAGGGTACAAAAGTAACCATTGTGCGCCGCCCGGCCTCTATCAAATGAATCAAAATCTTTAGCGGTAATAGCTTGAGAGATTTCACGAGCGCGATCTGCGCGAAAATTCATGAATACTACTGAATCGTCCTGATCCAACGCCAACGCATGGCCTTCATCAGTCAAAATTGCTGTAGGCAACACAAACTCATCTGTTTCGCCCCGGTTATAAGCATCATCTAGCGCTTGTGTTGCAGATTCAGCATAAAAATCCGCCTTGCCTTGAGCAATCAAATCATAGCCACGCTTAACACGATCCCAACGATTATCCCTGTCCATCGCATAAAACCGTCCAACAATCGATGCAAATTGTCCGACACCGAGAGCTTTAAATTTCGCCTCAAATAGAGCAATAGACGTTGCCGCACTTTTGGGCGGCACATCTCTGCCATCAAGAAAAGCATGCAGATAAATTTTATCCAAGCCCTTTTTGGCCGCCAACTCAATCAACGCTATTATTTGGTCTTCATGGCTATGAACACCACCTGGCGACAACAAACCTAATATATGTAGAGCCTTTTTGTTTATTTTAGCTCTGTCTATAGCGCGGCAAAGTACTGGATTTGCAAAAAAGCTACCGTCGTGAATAGCGTCATTAACTTTTGAAAAATCCTGGGGAACATACCGGCCTGTACCAATATGTATATGCCCAACTTCAGAGTTGCCCATTTGATTTTCCGGCAACCCAACAACATTCCCAGAGCAATCCAAAAAGGTCATCGGGTAATCTTTTTGAAATTTATTCCAGCAAGGTGTTTTAGCCAAGGCAATCGCGTTGTAGTCAGGATCAGTGGAGTATCCGAATCCATCAAGTATCAACAGCACCAAAGGCTTAGGCCGATTCAACAGCATTTATTATTCTCCAGACTTAAATTTATCATAACCTTGCTGATCAAGACCAAAACGGTCGATATATTCTCACACCCAAATGATTCAAAATAATGTATCATTTATTTAGTTTTAGAGTTTTTTTACGTATTTTTACATCAACTTATAAGTAATAGTTATATTAAACACGTTTACTACCGTTGTGTATAAATAATTGTTCGGACTTCCTCATTAACATCCCAGCCTTGTAAATCAAGTCATCAAGCACTCTATGGAAAGCAAGCACGATCATACTTTATATGCCGATAGCGACATAATCAAAGCCGCTCAACGCCTAAAAGCCATGTCGCACCCTTTACGATTGAAAATATTGTGTGTGCTGGGAAATCAGTCTATCTGTGTACAGGATATAGTTGAGCAGGTAGGCACCAGCCAGAGCAATATCTCTCAACACCTATCAATACTCAGAGAAAAAAATATTATCGGCTCTAAAAAAGATGCCAATCGTGTGTACTACTTTATCGACGACGCGCGCGTTTTACAGCTGATTAAAATGATGCAAGAAGTATTTTGCACGCAACATTAACCTTATCATTACTACTTACAATACACTCGACTCATGGATCGTTACCTGGAATTTATCTTAAACCATTACTGGTTATCAATTGCCCTCGCGGTTGTTACTTTTCTTTTGATTCAAGAGTTTTTTGATACCACTTTCAAAAAATTCACCTCTATTTCCCCCCTACTAGCCGTTGCCAAAATGAACGACAGCGAGACAGTAGTGATCGACGTGCGCGAACCGCACGAGTTTATTCACAATCATATTGAACAAGCTATCAACACACCATTGAGCAAGCTTGCCGATCACCTCGGAAAGCTCGAATCTCATAAAAAAGATGCTATTTTGATCGCTTGCCAATCAGGAACTCGTTCTGCAGCTGCAGCAAAAATTTTAGCCAAGGCAGGATTTGAGCAAGTTTTTGTTATTACCGGTGGCATGCAAGCCTGGGAAAATGATTACAAATTACCAATAAAAGTAAGCAGCAAAAACAAACCTTCTTTATAACCTCTAATCTGAGCAAAAAACCTCATGGCCGAAGAAAATACCCCAGTAGAAAAACAATTTTCCATTCAAAAAATTTACACCAAAGACCTGTCCTTTGAAACGCCGAACTCACCGAAAACCTTTACTTTAAAATGGGAACCGGCTGTCGATTTCAACTTGGGCACGCATGTTGAAACATTAGAAAATTCCTTATATGAAGTCATTTTAACCGTCACAATCACAGTTAAAAGTGCAGATACAACCGCTTATCTGGTTGAAGTTAAACAAGCAGGCATTTTCTCTTTAGGTGGGTTTACTGAACAGGAACTAGGCCCCATGTTAGGTAGCTTCTGCCCTAATATACTTTTCCCTTACGCCAGAGAAACCGTTTCTGACATCGTTGCCAGAGGTGGATTTCCACAAATGTTGTTAGCCCCTGTCAATTTTGATGCGCTTTACGCCCAACACCTGCAACAAGGACAACAAGCAGGCAGCTCAGAAACCATCAACTAAATAAGCATAATGAGCCAAAAAATATCCGTTCTGGGCGCTGGCTCTTGGGGTACAGCTTTAGCAATGCTGGCCGCCAGAAATGGTTGCCAGACAATGCTATGGGGGCATAAACCCGAACATATAGCCGCGCTAAAGGCTGACCGCGAGAACAAACAATACTTGCCTGGCCTAGCTTTTTCTGAAAACCTGTCGGTTACTTCTGATTTAGCAGAAGCCGCATCTTTTAGTGATTTAATCCTGGTTTCAGTACCCAGCAGAGCCTTCAAAGATACCTTAGTCAAACTCAAGCCATTAACAAACAGTAACGTACAGATTGCCTGGGCAACCAAAGGTTTCAATCCGGAAAATGGTTGTTTATTGCATGAAGTGGTAAACGAAGTTTTTTCTAATCAGACTCCGGCTGCCTTTCTCTCTGGCCCCAGCTTTGCTCGTGAAGTGGCAGCCGATTTGCCTACTGCAATCACCATTGCGTCCGCACAACCGCAATTTGCCAACCAGTTGGCCGAAATTCTCCATAGCGGTCGCTTCCGTGCTTACACTAATTCTGACTTAATAGGTGTGGAAGTGGGCGGGGCGGTAAAAAACGTCATGGCTATTGCAGCAGGCATTGCCGATGGCCTGGGTTTTGGCGCTAACACTCGTGCCGCATTGATCACCCGCGGCCTGAATGAGATTATTCGGCTAGGGATTGAACTGGGCGGTAAACAAGAAACCTTCATGGGGCTGGCTGGCTTAGGCGATCTTCTTTTGACATGCACTGACAATCAGTCCCGAAACCGCCGTTTTGGACTGGCGTTAGGTCAAGGCAAAGATAGAATCACTGCTTCACAAGAAATCGGGCAGGAAATTGAAGGTGTCTCCGCGGCGAAAGAAACTTTTCTCTTGGCACAAAAGCATGGTATTGACATGCCAATTACGGAACAAACATATAAAGTTTTGTATGAAGGCCTGGCTCCCTTGACAGCGGTACAAAATCTGCTGGCACGCGACCAAAAATCCGAATCCTAAAATAGGTTGCTTGTCGGGGAAGACAATTAACAACCTAATCTCTTTGCTATTCAAACACCCGGAAAAAATTAAGCGGCGTTTGGTTAAAAGCCAAAACCAACGCCGCTTAATTTTTAACACCATCAGAACTACTTAAACACTGCCCCTGCAAAAGACGATTGTCGCCATGCTTCGTACAAAATAATGGCAACAGTATTGGACAGATTCAAACTGCGGCTATCAACTTGCATAGGCAGATATAAACACCCATCAGCACCGAGATCAGAGAGCACGCTCGCCGGAAGACCGCGAGTTTCCGGACCGAATAAAAAAGCATCGCCGGATTCAAATTTAACATCACTATAAATACGCTTACCCTTTGTCGTTAGCGCAAACAGGCGTTTTGGCTGCACCTGATCAACAAAATCAGCAAATGTTTCATGCTCTATGACCGCCACCCACTCATGATAATCTAATCCGGCTCGACGCAATTTCTTATCGTCTAACTCGAAACCGAGCGGCTTTATTAGGTGCAACTGCATCCCTGCATTAGCACACAATCTAATAATATTACCTGTGTTAGCGGGTATTTCCGGCTCATAGAGCACTACATGAAACATCGACAAAGCTAACTACCAGGATTAACTGGCGTCAACTTCCAAATATCATTGCTGTACTCAGTAATAGTTCTGTCAGTTGAAAACTTACCGCTGTTCGCGCAATTCAGAATACTCATTCTGGTCCAAAGTTCTTTATCTTTATATGCCGCTTCTACACGTCTTTGGGCGTCGACAAAACTACGAAAATCAGCGATGGTCATCCAAGGATCGTGAGGGCTTTTTATTGACGCGACGATGCAATCAAAAATACCCGGCTCGAACTGATTGAAATGTCCGCACTCCAGCAACTTAATCACTCTCTGCAAATCTTCGTCTTGTTGAATGAATGAGAGAGGGTCATAGTGATGACGCAAATCCTCAACCTGATCTTCTGTCAATCCGAACAAGAAGAAGTTATCGTCGCCTACTTCTTCACGGATCTCAATATTAGCGCCATCAAGCGTACCAATAGTCAAAGCCCCGTTCATCATGAATTTCATATTGCCGGTACCTGAGGCTTCTTTACCCGCCGTAGAAATCTGCTCAGACAAATCAGCGCCTGGACAAATTTTTTCCATTGCCGACACGCGATAATTAGGCAAAAAAATCAACTTAAGCTTTGGCCCCACATCGGGATCATTATCAATTACTGAGGCAACGTTATTGATTAACTTGATAATTCTTTTCGCCATGAAATAGCCGGGGGCAGCCTTGCCACCGATTAATACGCAGCGCTCTGTCCAATTAGCCGTATCACCGCGCTTAATGCGATCGTAAAGATGAATGACATGCAAAACATTCAACAATTGCCGCTTGTATTCATGAATACGCTTTACTTGTACATCAAACAAAGCATTCACGTTCAAATCCATGTCATGCTCTTGCTTCTTGAAGTCCACCAGTTTTTGTTTGGCACTTTGTTTAATGTCATTCCAGCGTTTGCGAAACGTCGGATCGTCAGCGTATGGCTCCAATTTTTTCAGCTGTGACAAATCAGTCACCCAGCCGTCTCCAATAGCCTTAGTAATTAACGTCGCCAACTCGGGATTGCAAGCAGCTAGCCAACGGCGAGGAGTAACTCCATTGGTTTTATTATTAAATTTACTTGGCCAAAGCTCATAAAAATCTCGAAATAAACCTTGCTGCAATAATTTAGAGTGTAACGCCGCCACACCGTTAACCGAATAGCTGCCTACGATAGCTAAATAAGCCATGCGCACCTGTTGCTCATGGCCTTCTTCAATCAGTGACATCCGTGCCAACCTATCTTTATCTCCAGGCCAATGAGCAGAAACTTCGGCCAGAAAATGGGCATTGATAGCAAAAATGATCTCTATCAATCTAGGCAATAATTGTTTGAACAGCGTAACAGACCAGCGCTCAAGTGCCTCAGGCAATAGCGTGTGATTGGTGTAAGCCATGGTGCTACGCGTGATATTCCAGGCATCATTCCAAGCAAGCCCATGCACGTCTATCAATAAACGCATCAGTTCGGCAACGGCGATGCTCGGATGGGTGTCATTTAATTGAAAACAATTCTTCGCTGCAAACTCAGAAAAATCGTTGCCATGGCGTCCCACCCAACTGGCGATTACATCCTGTAGGCTTGCCGATGCCAGCAAATACTGCTGCTTTAGCCGCAATGCTTTACCGTTTTCATTAGCATCGTTGGGATAAAGCACCATAGTGATATTTTCAGCGGTGTTTTTTGCCGCAACAGCTTCAGCATAATCGCCGGCGTTAAATTCTTGTAAATCAAACTCCTCCGTAGCTGTTGCCTTCCACAAACGCAGCGTATTGACTGTACCATTCTGGTATCCAGGCACCGGGGTGTCAAAAGGCACGGCTAACACATCATGCGTATCTACCCAGGACACACGCTCCTTGCCCCGCTCATCAATATGCGTTTCAGTACGCCCGCCAAATTTAATCCGATGCGCGTATTCGGAGCGTTCAATTTCCCAAACATTGCCATTACGCAGCCAGTGATCTGGTTTTTCAACTTGCTCACCGTTGATAATCACCTGAGAAAACATCCCGTACTCATAACGCAAACCGTAGCCAGTTACTGGTAGTTGTAAGGTTGCACAACTATCGATAAAACAAGCCGCCAATCGACCTAAACCGCCATTACCTAAGCCTGCATCAGGCTCACTATCAACCAATTCCTCAAGCTCAAGCCCCAAATCGTACATGGCCTTTGAAACAGAATCGTCAATGCCTAAATTAAGCATTGCGTTACTCAAACTGCGGCCCATTAGAAATTCCATCGACAAATAGTAGGCTTTCCTGCAGTCCGTTTCCTTATAAGAGTTATAGGTTTTTTTCCAGCGCTCTATTAAGCGATCGCTGACGGCTAGAGATAATGCTTCATAGGCGTAATGAGGGGATCGGCAATTTTCATCACGCCCTAAGCGATGTCCGTAATAACGTTTAAAATCGGTTACTACGTGCTTCTTATCCATACCCAGGTTGGGTAATGCGGTAATAGTGGATTTTGGCTGACTGGTTTTGAACTTTCTATTTGGCATGTTCTAAATATTCCCTACAAATAACTTAAGCTTGGATGGTAACTATTTTTACATGGTTAGACAAAACATTCTGCACGCGCTTAGCAGATCAGTTATCAATTTCTACGTCGGCTTTAAGGCAGACTGACAAAATTGTCACCATGTAAGTGTCAGCTTTTTTTACACTTTATTTTTATGTGAAAATCAATATTCACCCACTTTTTTCAACTAATATGGCTACAGCCCCTTATAATTCATCATTCGAACCTTAATTGCTCAACTCGGAATCTCAGCATCAAAAATCAAATACCCAATAAAAACGCCCAAAGTGTCATGATTTTTTACACATTTAGAGGCCAGTAATCGAGCACAAAAATATCCTATTGATTTATAATGGATTAATAATAAAAATTAAATTGGTATTAATTTTGCTAGTTATTTTAAAGATTAATTTTCAAATTTGGCTGACCTACAATCTTCCATAAAATAACCCCAAAAAACTTAACTTAAACTTCAACAAGGTAAATATTTATGAACAAACTATTTGGCTCGATTTTATTTTTTGCGGCGCTGTCAGCTGGATCAGCTAGCGCCGCAGTAACCAATTATCAGGGCAATTTTGGCACCGGTAATGATGTATTTACATACAACTTCACACTAACCGAAGACACCCTTACTACATTTGAAACCTTCGGCTATGCCGGCGGCACCTTGGCAAATGGAACCTCTGTTGCCGATGGCGGCTTTGACTCAACTCTAACTTTGTTTGGCCCAACAACATTATTTCCCGTCACCAGTACCACAGGCGATGATGTAGAGGATCGCGAAAGTGCATCATCAGGATTCAGCTGGGATGACTTGATTACATTAACGTTGGCGCCTGGTAATTACACCATTGCATTAACTCAATTTGGTAACGAATGGGACAACAACACTCAATCTTGGACAGGCTCTGCTCCTGATACATTTATTGACTCAGGACTCTTCCAAAGAACCAGTAGCTACGCTTTACAAGTAACTTTAGAACCTGCACCAGTCCCCGTTCCTGCGGCAATGTGGTTGTTTGGTTCCGGATTGTTCGGTTTGCTATGGAGCGCAAAACGTAAACAGATTATCTAAACACCAAATCGCTTTGCTCAAAAACAAAAAACCCCGGTTGAAAATTGTGTATTTTCAACCGGGGTTTTTTATTGCCTGAAAAAGCCGGCCTAACTGCTTAGCAACATCTTTTCACGCCATGCCATTTTTCATCTTGCCATTGCTTGAAAAACGCTTGCTTACTCATCGGCGCGACGCAGCCATGTTCACAGTCAGCGCTATGCTGCCGCGCATAATTTTCTAAGTAGCATTCATACGCATCATCACCAGAAAGCCGCCTCAGTAGTCGCCACGCCGCTTTAAACTTAGAAAGCATCAATCACGCACCCACTCTTCGATAAGTCTACTTGAACTGTACGGGACTTCAGCCAAAGGTGGCACCGATTTCCCAGCTAAATAACGATAACTCACTCGCAACATATCAAACACGATTAACCATAACAACGCGACAAAAAACAATGTCAGCCAAGCATCCAGTTGTAAGTTAAATATTAATTGAGGGGCGATTTTGGCTTTTTCAGGGGTAAAACCGCCTACCGCCAATTTGGCAGTAAGATCTTCGGCCCCGGCAAAAAAACCGATCCGCACATCCTCACTGGCAATTTTTTCCCATGCTGCACTACTGGTAATAACAACCAACCAAAGTAAAGGCGCACCCGTTACCCAAACATATTTAAACTTATCCGATTTAACCAGAATCCCTGTTGCCACACACAACGCAATCGCCGCCAACAATTGGTTGGCAATACCAAATAATGGCCACAAAATATTAACCCCGCCATTCGGATCAATCACGCCTATATAAAGAAAATAGCCCCAACCACTTACGACCAAGGCACTGGTAAAAACGACTGACGGCGCCCAAGAGGTTTCCCCCATTTTCGGCCAAAAGTTACCCAACATGTCTTGCAGCATAAATCGCCCGACACGTGTTCCAGCATCCAGCGTGGTAAGGATAAAAATCGCTTCAAACATAATGGCAAAGTGATACCACAACGCCAATAACGTCTCACCAAAGGCGCTGCCAAAAATACTGGCCATACCCACTGCCAATGATGGCGCGCCGCCGGTACGGGCAAACAATGTCGACTCACCCATTTGGTTTGCCAACAACTGCATCTGCGCCACTGTCACCGGAAAGCCCCAGGAAGAGATTTTTGCTACCGCATCAACTTCAGCCAATCCCACCACTCCGGCCGGACTGTTAATCGCAAAGAACACACCTGGGTCGAGAACGGTTGCAGCAATCATTGCCATCAACGCGACGAAGGACTCAAGCAGCATGGCGCCATAGCCAATCATGCGAATATCACGCTCGTTGATTAATAATTTGGGCGTGGTGCCGGAAGCGATCAGAGAATGAAACCCGGAAATCGCCCCGCAGGCTATAGTGATAAATACAAATGGAAAGAGCTTGCCGCCAAAAATCGGCCCAGTGCCGTCAATAAATTGCGTCATCGCCGGCATTTTTACTTCCGGCTGCAAAATAATAATGGCTACCGCCAACAGGGTAATCGTACCTACTTTAATGTAAGTCGATAAATAATCGCGCGGTGCCAACAACAACCAAACCGGCAAAATCGCAGCCGCAAAGCCGTAAGCCATCACGCACCAAGCCAGCATTAAACCTTCATAATCAAATAACTTACGCAGTTCTGGATGGTTATCAATCCAACCGCCGGCAACAACCGACAGCAATAATAAAATCACCCCCAATGCTGACGCTTCAAGCACTTGCCCTGGGCGAAAAAAGCGCATGTAAAATCCGACTATCATCGCAATAGGAATGGTCGCAGCGACTGTTGCCGTGGCCCATGGACTATGTTTCATAGCATTGACGACCACCAAGCCCAGCACCGCTATCAGAATAATCATGATGCTGAAGGTACCGACTAATGCCGCCGTGCCGCCTAGGGGACCTAATTCGTCACGCGCCATCTGTCCCAAGCTTTTGGCATCACGCCGGGTAGACAGAAATAACGTCACCATATCCTGAACACAACCGCCCAACACCGCGCCGAATAAAATCCACAAAGTACCGGGTAAATAGCCGAATTGTGCTGCCAATGTTGGCCCAACTAATGGCCCGGGGCCTGCAATCGCGGCAAAATGATGCCCGAATACGATCCAGCGATTGGTAGGCACAAAATCTTTACCATTATCCAGGCGCTCCGCCGGCGTTGCACGAGTATCGTCGACCGTTAGTACTTGTGCGGCAATCCATGATGCATAAAATCGATAGGCAATGCTATATACAGACAATGCCGCCGCCACAAACCACAATGCATTGATGTGCTCACCGCGATTCAGGGCAATCCCTGTTACAGCCGCGACACCCAATAAGGTGATCAGTATCCAGATTATTTTTGTTAGTAAAGTATGCATGATCAGGCAGGCTCCTTTTGTTTGCCAATTCAAGGCAATTATCCGAAAATTCAGCGGCTATGTCATAGCCTGATGACCAAAGACGACTTTTTCCAGACAAAAGCCTGATATAAACGCTGATATAACCAGTGCAATATTTAAAACTCCACTGGTTATTGTGAAAACAGTTCGCAGTTTTTCTGCCAACCCAATTGAATGGCGCGTAACGATTTTTAGCTGTTACAAAAACGCATCACTTTGCCGGATAATTTTTGAAAACCTGATGGTTGTGCTTTTCATCGAAACTGACCACGTCATAGGCGTCAGCTTCAGACCCCATTTCCATGCCGGGGCTGCCATTCACCATTCCGGGCACTGTGATTCCAGTCACCTTGGGTTTTAGTTTTAATAGCGTTGCAATATCACTGGCCGGCACATGACCCTCTATCACATAACCATTAATAATCGCGGTGTGACAAGAAGCCAGCTCTGCACTAATGCCGTACTTGTCTTTAAGAGACTGAACATCATTAGTGACAATATCCTTAACTTTAAAGCCTTCTTTTTGCAGATGGTCTAGCCATTTGCCGCAACAACCGCAGTTAGGGCTACGATAAACCGTAATCTCTTCGGCATTTGCATCCTCGGCGTTCACTTCCCCATAACCTGTCAGTAACAAGCCTATCACTAACAAATTTTTCGTTATATTCATCGTCGTTACCTTAGCAAACCGATTTTTAAGAAAGGTGATAGGCCGGGCTATATTGCCGCACTGCATCAACCATAGCTTTAACATGCTCTGGGTTAATGTCAGGCAAAATCCCATGCCCAAGGTTAAACACATGCCCAGAACCCTGGCCGTATTTAGCTAAAACAGTTTTTACTTTTTCAGTAATCACTTCAGGATTGGCGTATAAAGCGACCGGATCCATATTGCCTTGTAGTGCAACCTTGTTACCAACTCGGGCGCGCGCCTGCTGCATATCTGTTTGCCAATCCAGCCCCAAGGCATCGTAACCGGCATCAGCCATAAGTTCCAGCCACAAGCCACCACCTTTAGTGAACAAAATAGTGGGGATTTGTTGCCCATCCACCTGCGTGTTAAGTAATGCTCTCACTTGTTTAGCGTAATAAAGAGAAAACTCACTGTAATCTTCAGTACTCAACATGCCGCCCCAGGTATCGAATAGCATAACGGCCTGAGCGCCAGCCGCGATTTGTGCATTTAAATAAGACGCCACCGACTGCGCAAGCTTATCCAGCATGACATGCATCAGCTTAGGCTCGTTATACATCATGGCTTTCACTTTTTGAAAACTCTTGCTGCTGCCACCTTCGACCATATACGTTGCCAGCGTCCAAGGGCTGCCGGAAAAACCAATCAGCGGCACACTCCCTTGTAGATTCTTTCTGATCAACCTAACGGCATCCATGACGTAGCGAAGTTCATTTTCCGGATCGGGGATAGGGAGCTTATCAACATCGGCTGCAGTTCTGACCGGATTGGTAAATTTTGGCCCTTCATTCTCAGAAAAATATAAGCCCAAGCCCATTGCATCAGGCACAGTCAAAATATCGGAAAATAAAATCGCGGCATCAAAGCCATAGCGTCTTAATGGTTGCAAGGTCACTTCGCAGGCCAACTCCGGATTTGTACACAAATCCAAAAAACTACCGGCTTGTTCTCTGACTTTTCGGTACTCAGGCAAATACCGACCCGCCTGACGCATCATCCATACAGGCGTGCGATCAACAGGCTGCTTTAATAAGGTTTTGATGAAAATATCGTTTTTTAGTGAGGGCATAGATTGGATCGCCTTAAGTGTTGCGAATCTTATATAAAAATCAAAATACGAGTAAGTACCGTTGTTTCAGTATGTTGTTACCGGGCTCCGGATTTTCTTGCCAGGGCGTTTCGGAATTCCGGCGGTAATGTCTGGCGAGCCTTGTTGGCGGTAGCGGCGCTATCGAATGAGCCATAGAACAAAACAAATTTTTCTTGTCCGCCAACTATTGATTTAGTTACTCGAAAACCTGCACGTAAAGCAGGGTATTTATTCTGAATATCATCTATGGATGATTGTTTTGATAACACCATCAATTGCAATGTGTAATCGCCAGTTACAGGCAAAACCTTTTCAACTTCCGGTTTTTTATCCTGATGCTCCGGCACTTCTAGCGCTTTTTTGACTACAGGCACGGTTTCTTTAGGAATCGGCTTGGCCGATTCAATACTGTCTTTTCTAGTATCTGCCACGGGAGGGGTTAAGAGTGGCTCAGTTTTATTTTCAACAATTTGCCGGCTGTTTTGCGATTCAATATCCACCGTAACCATGGGTTCAGGTGGACTAATGAGCTCGTCGAGCAGCGGCTCTTCTACTTTTGCCGTCAATGGTGGCAGTTCGGTCTGAGGCGTTACTGGCTGTACAGGCGGTATTGAAGCAACAGGTTGCTCGACAACTGGTGCAGGGAGAGATTTATTTTCGGTATTAGTGGGATTTAAATACTGCACAGCCAACACTGTCGAGACCAGGGCGGCAACAGCAACAACCATCCACCATTTACCCTGATTACTCTGCTGAACATTAGACAAAACAGGTATTTGCTCAATAATTTTACCGGGGATGCCATGCGTTTCCCGATAAACAGTTGTTATTAAATGTTCATTGATCGCATCAAAAGACACTGGCGTCCAAGGTTGGCTGGAGAGGGCCAATAAAAACTCGCCACATTGTTTTTCAGAAAGCGGCGGGATCTCAATGACATGACAATCATCCAACACCCTGTCGGACTTGCTCTGCACATGCAACTCGTCATGGGTGAGTACAAAAACCACTCGCAATACAGGATGGGCAGATGCATATTGAACAATAGTGGTGATCAATCCCGGTACTAATGTGCCGGCATCATCAATAATCAATACACACTTTCTGTTGGTTGATGCTTGCAAACCGTTCAGTCCGCTCTGTGCCAGTTGCTCCTGGAGAACTTCAAAACTTAATCCGGCATTACCTTGCAAATGACAATATAGCCAAGACTGATTTTCACGCTCCTTTAATAGCTTAAGGAGTGTAGTTTTACCAATGCCTTCGGGACCACATACGACCAATGGCTGAGGCAAATTGGTCAATAAATGAATCAATAATTCCAGTTTCTGGGTGCGCTCTTGTGAAATCAACGTCAGTGCCGCCGTATTTTGGTTAACCGGCTTTTTTTTCACACTGATAGTGAAAGAATCATTCTCTAGCATAGTGATTAAGCGTCAACTCCAATAATTCACGAGGTACAGAAACAGGTAGCGTGGCCTCACCAATATGCTTTAAAAGAATTAATCTGATTTGCCCATCGACATTTTTTTTGTCCACCGCCATCAGCTCGATAAAGCGGTCTGAGTCTAGCTCTTCGGGAGGTAAGGTCGGCAACCGGGCTTTTTTAAACAGCGCAATAATTCTGTCTACATCATTATCATTTAACCAGCCTTTACGTCTGGACAAATCCGCCGCCTGGCAAGTACCAATAGCCACGGCTTCGCCATGCAGATATGCTCCGTAACCCATGCCGGTTTCAATGGCATGACCAAAGGTGTGACCTAAATTTAACGTCGCCCTGACACCTGTTTCAGTTTCGTCCTCAGCCACTACTTGCGCTTTGTTTATACAGGAACGCTCAATTGCAAACGCCAGTGCTTTTTTATCCCTGCCCAGTAATGCGTCGATGTTTAATTCCAACCATTCAAAAAATTCGACATCGCTGATCAGTCCATATTTAATCACTTCTGCCAAACCCGCTGACAGCTGGCGGTCATCTAAAGTATCCAACACATCGGCATCGGCAAGAACCGCTTGTGGCTGGTAAAAAGCACCGATCATATTTTTGCCCAGAGGATGATTTACTCCGGTTTTGCCACCTACGGAAGAATCCACCTGGGCCAATAAAGTTGTCGGGATTTGTACAAAAGCAATGCCACGCTGGTAACAGGCCGCAGCAAAACCGCCCATGTCACCAATCACCCCGCCGCCCAAGGCAATCAAGGTCGCGTTGCGGCTAAATTTACTAGCCAGTAACTTGTCAAAAATCTTATTAACAAAATCCAGGGTTTTAAATTGTTCGCCATCAGGCAATATGACAGTTTCAACACTGTACCCCGCTAGATTTTTTAAAATCTTGTCCAAATATAATGGTGCAATGGTCTCATTAGTGACGACCAGAACCTGCTTGGATTTGATGTGCTGAGTCAGTAAATCGGCTTGATCCAATAAACCGGAGCCAATGTAAATAGGGTAGCTACGCTCACCCAGCTGTACCTGTAATGTTTTCATCTGTTACCGATAATCAGATCTGTATGCTTCCAAAATGCGATTTACCACTTCCTTACTCGGCAGCGTACCAGTATCAACCTTAAAGTCTGCGCAAGATAAATATAGCGGTTCGCGTTCGGCAAACAAAGCTTCCAAGCGCGATCTGGGGTTATCTGTTTGTAGCAACGGTCTTTGCGTATCTCGCCGGGTGCGCTCCAGAATTCTATCTATCGCGCATTGTAAATAAACCACGAAACCATTGCTTTTGAGCGCTTTGCGATTATCTTCCCGTAGCACGGCACCGCCGCCTGTTGCCAAGACGATGCCATCCATTTGCGTTAATTGCTCAAGCATTTTCTGCTCTCTATCTCTAAAGCCTTGCTCGCCTTCAAATTCAAAAATGGTTGGAATGTCAACACCGGTGCGCTCTTCAATCGCTTTATCGCTGTCATAAAAGGGCACCGCCAACGCTTTTGCCAACTGTCGGCCTATGGTGGTCTTTCCGGCACCCATGAGGCCAATTAAGTAAATGTTCTCTGTTTGCGCCATGAGCTACTCTGTTTTTGAGGTTAAAAACAATAAAAAAGGGGGCATTATGCCCCCTTTTGCCTTTAAGTAGAAGCCGTCAATTACTGGCTGAGTTGTCGGTGACAATCTTTGGCGTAATAAAGATGAGTAGTTCCTTTTTAGTTTCTTCAGAATTTGTTTTTTTAAACAAGAATCCTATCCCTGGCAAATCCGCCAAAAAAGGTACTTTATTAACTAACTCAGATTTACTGCCTTCAAACACCCCGCCCAGCACCACTGTCTCACCATCCATAACGTGGACATTAGTTTCAATTTCCCGCGTATCAATACCCAAGCCATCAGGTGTTTCAGCTCCTCGAGCGTCTTTGGTTATTCTTAAATTCATAACCACGCTACCGCTGGGTGTTATTTGCGGGGTAACATCAAGTTGCAATACTGCATCAACTAATTGCGTTTGGGTACCGTTCTGGCTAACCGTTTTGTAAGGAATCTGCTCTCCTTGTTTAATTGTCGCCTGACAACGGTCAGAAGTCATAACTCTAGGATTAGAAACAATTTCTCCTTTACCTTCATCTTGTAATGCTGATAACTCAAGATTAAGCACATAGTCAGCGCCTCTGGCGAGAGTCATGCCTAGAGCTCCGTAAGGATTAGAAGCCGCCAAATCAACTAACGCATCATTTAGTACAGCAGTGCCATTGACACTTCCTACAGTACCACCCACCGGATTAACTGATCCTACGGCTCCCGAGGTACTTCCAAATTTAACATTTTTTCCCGCCACGCCGAATCTAGTGCCTAACTCTTTCAAAAATGAATTTGAAGCAATAACTATTCTTGACTCGATCATTACCTGCCTTACCGGCACATCCAATTTGCGAATTAGCTTTTTAATTTCTTCTAACCGTTTAGCTGTTTCACGCACGATTAAAGTATTGGTCCTGGCATCGACAATTGCAGAGCCTCGTGGAGACAACATTCTAAGCTGATCGTTACTTCCACCGCTGCCAGAATTACCTGCTCCAGAGTTCTGATTTTGCCCTGATTGCCCACCGCCTAATGAACCAGCACTGGAACTGGAAGAGCCGCCGCTCATTGAAGAACTTGAGGATGAGGATGAACTACCCTTAGCTAAATTACAGCTTCCAAACGCACCGGTATCGCGACCATTCAATAAGTTCCTGAAGCTCTCGGCTTTTGCGTAATTAATTTTTACGTATTCAGTGACTAACGGGTCTAACTGCTCAACGACTTTTTCGGTTTCTTCTTGTTTCTTTTTATATTCTTTAATCTTGTCCAGCGGTGAAATCAAAGTAACATTGCCGCTTTCAAACTTACCCAACTCCTTGGTCATCATGATGAAATCCAGCGCTTCATCCCAAGGTACATCATCTAATTTTAGAGTAATGGTACCAGACACATCATCGCCGGCCACCACGTTTTGACCGGTAAATTCGGCAAGGATTGCTATCACGCTGCGAATTTCAATCTCCTGAAAATTCAATGACAAACGATTGCCGGTATATTTAACCCGGGATCTATCCAATGCATCTTTTTCTTCGTTAGTTAATGGCCTAAATTCCACAGTTAGCATCCCATCAGACTGAAATACTGAATAGTCGTATAGGTTGTTTTGCATAGCAACCGTCATAGTAGTTTCCTGATTGCTGGAAACCGTATCGATAAACTTAACCGGCGTTGCAAACTCTGAAACATCCAGCCGTCTGGACATATTGGCTGACAGTTGGGTATTTAAGAAATTGATAATTACCTTGCCGCCTTCTTCCTTAGAATTGACGATGGTATTAGGGTTAGCAAGGTTGACGAGTATCCGTCCCTCTCCTTTTTCACCCCGCTTGAAGTCAAAGCCGCTAATAGCTTGTGACGGTAATAAGGCGGCGGCGACACTGTTAGCAGATTTTGCGCTTGTCGACGAGATTTGAGCCATGGGGGCAGACTTAGCTACCGTAGACAATGGCTTTATTGCGGCATTGGTAACACCGGGAACCACAGCCTTGGCACGTGTTAGTGTCAATAACACTTTATTGCCCTCTACCTGAGTTTCAAACGGCGTTGTTTCAAGCAAATTAACAACGACACGCACTCTTCCGGCGGCTTCTACTACGTAAATACTGCTTACCGCACCTTGGTTAACTGAGTACATTTTTTTCGGTAAAACACTTTTGGTGCCTTGAAAATCTAGCGCAATTCGTGCCGGGTTGTCGGTTTTGAATATTTTTGGCTCAGCAGCCGGGCCGGTCATTTCCAATTGCACCTGAAGTTTGTCGCCTGCCTGATTCGCAAAATCTATGCCTGAGAGCGCTAAGTCACTGGCGTTTACCAAAGACGAGTGCAACAGCCAAACCATCACCCCTAAGCCGATGCGACTCCATAAATAATGCCAATATCCCATGTTGTTTACCCTAATGTCGATTTGCTTGTTTGTCATGTGTTATTCCTCAAAATCCCCGCGCGGGGCACTAATCATTCGGTCAGCACTAACGATGCTTGTTGTTCGCGCCACGAGCCCGGCTTATCCGGCACAATTTCCATTAATTCAATTTTATCGGCGCTGATACGGATAATTTTTCCGTAGTTTTTACCAATATAGTTGCCTTGCTTTACCCGGTATATTGTTTTGTCATCAGCTTTTACTAAGCCCCACAAGTTATTGTCCATTACGACGGATCCAACCATTTTCAATACCTCCAGCGGAAAAGACTCCAATTCTTCCTTACGCCGTGAGGTATCCGGTTTTATACCGCTACCGGTGGCGGCCGCAGCCGCTTCTGTTTGTTCCGGTTGCGCCAAGGGCCGAAACGGGTCGCGCAGATCTTCGGCTTTAAATACGAATGGCTCGATGACTTTAATCTCTGGTAACGGCTTAATAGGGGATTTTGGCCGGGATTTAACATCTGCAACGAATTGTTTCAAATCAGTAATGTCATCATTAGTACAGCCCGCCAATACAAGCCAAAGTGCTACACAGATTAATTGATGAACTGACAGGTTACTCAAGGGCGTTTTATTTTGCGCCATTAGCTTTCCCTCTTTTTTTCTTAGCACCTGCATCAGAAGCAGCAGAATCGCTACCTTCGTTATAGGTCTTGACCGTAGCGTTCATCACCATTTCTCCTGCTTTAATATCCTTGCTGTCTTTAGCTTGCGGAACGATATTGACATCATGCACAGTGACAATTCTGGGCAACGATGCCAAACCACTGACAAACAGCCCCAGCTCTTCATATTTACCAATAACTTGTATATTGATGGGCAATTCTGAATAAAAATCCTTTCGCACCGGCGCACCGGGTTTAAACAATTTAAACTCTAAGCCACTAGCCAGACCAGTTTGTGAAATATCAACCAACAAGCTAGCAAGTTCTTCTTCGGTAGGCATTTGCCTAATCATTTCGTCTAACTCGGCCTCGATTTGAGTGAGCTGATCTTTATAATCCTGCAAATTGACAGCTTTCTTTTGTTTGGTTTCAAATGATTGCTTAAGATCTTGCTCTTGCTTTTCAATAGCCGCCAAAGCGTCCAATTGATCCAATGTGTCATAGTAAATAACACCACCGGCTGTCAGCACAGAGACAATAACTATCGCTGCCGCTTTGATGGGTAGAGGCCACGACCCGGCTTGATTCAAGTCCCAATTAATTTCTGACAAATTCATTTGCCACCTCCATTAGCAACATCTGTGTTTTTATTACCTTGTTTTGCATTCAGGGTAAAATCACTGAGTTGTTCTAGGTTAGCTTTATCAGGTGTCTGAATCACAGTAAGAGACGGGGCTTGCAGCCATTGCGATGCTTCGATAGCACGCATAAATGCAGAAACACGGGCATTCGATTGTGATTTGCCTTCGAAGGTAAGATTAGTAGCAACTTGAGTAAATTTACTAAGGAATACACCGTCAGGGGTAACCCTGGGCAACTCATCAAACAAATGTACTATTTCCGGTCGACTTTCTTGCAGTTTCTGAATCAACTCGATTTTATTGAGCAATTTGGATTTTTTTTCTTCAATGCTTTTGATTTCGACGATTTTTGTATCCACAAACGCTATTTCATCTTGTAGAAATTTATTTCGTTGCTGCTGATACTCTTGCAACCCGGCAATGTATAAATGCACAGCAATAAAAATCAACAAGGTCAACAACACGCCAGCTGCCATAAAATTCAAAAACTCGCGTTTTTGTAACGCCCGACGTTCTTCGCGCCAAGGTAGTAAATTGATTTTTGCCATTAATCGAAACTCCTCAATGCTAATCCGCAAGCGATCATCATTGCAGGAGCATCATTGCTTAACAGCTGAGGTTTAACTCTGCTTGATAACGCCATATTAATAAATGGATTTGCTACGTAAGTGGGCACCCCCATGATCTGCTCAACCAGCTTTTCTATTCCAGGAATTGACGCACAACCGCCCGCCAGCACAACGCTATCGATACGCCGGTTGGCACTTGAGGAAACAAAAAACTGCATTGAGCGCTGAATCTGCTGAACCATTGCGCGCTTAAAGGGATCGAGTACATCGCTATTGTAATTGTCTGGCAATCCACCATGTTTTTTTGCCAAACCCGCTTCTTCATAAGTCAATCCATAGCGGCGTTGAATTTCTTCGGTCAGCTGCTTACCGCCAAAGCCTTGTTCTCGAGTGTATACCGTACGCAAGTTATACAATACATTAAGAGTGGTCATTGTCGCCCCAGTATCAACGATGGCAACTGTCTGCCCTTCTATGGCATCAGGTAACTGGTCGGCAAGCAAGGTAAATGCATTTTCAATAGCAAATGCTTCAACATCAACCACTCGCGCTTTTAGCCCGGCTTTTGTCAACGCTTCCACCCGATCATTCACATTTTCTTTGCGCGAGGCGGCAAATAAGACATCAACGAGCTCTGGATTATTCTCGTTTTCATGCTGAACCTCAAAGTCAAAACTCACATCATCAAGGGAGTAAGGCACATATTGATCGGCCTCAACCATGATTTGCTCTTCTAATTCATCGTCAGTAAGAGCAGCGGGCATGGTAATCATTTTGGTCATGACTGAAGAACCGGCAACTGCAACAGATGCTTGTTTCAGCTTAGTTCCTGACTGCTTTACAGCAATTTTAATGGTCTCTGCGATAACATCGACATTTGCGATGTTTTTATCTATGACGGCATCTTGCGGCAAAGGTGCCACGGCATAACTTTCTACTCGATAGCGAGCACCAGCTTTACTCAATTCGAGCAGTTTTACAGCCGCCGTACTAATATCGATACCTAGTACTGCGCTCTGTTTTTGATTAAACCAACTCATATCTACACCCTTAAAAAACCGATGATTTTGCGATTGTCGCGCTATTGGGGGACTACCTTCTGGACACACCAATCAATGTAGGCAAAAGTATAGTAGTGTTTTTTTTTTTAGCCCCTAAAATGTCCATCTTGTTTTCGAGAATTCTTGGTAATCCCTTACAAAAAATAAGTCCCCTTCTCACATCATGCTTTTGTTCTCTATGCTTAGTTAGGTATTTTTCGTAAACAATTTTGGAATTTCTAGTGGCCAAAAAATCGTTAGTTGGACAAATTATCAAATGGCTTACCGTTATTTTTCTGACATTGGGCTTGGCCATAGCCGCAACGAGCTATTTTTTATATCTCCATTTAGCATCCGACCTACCAGATATAAAATCTTTGCATCATGTTCAATACCAAATTCCATTAAGTATTTACAGTAAAGAAAAACTACTGATTGCTCAGTTTGGGGAGAAAAAACGCATACCTTTTACTATGTCTGAAGTGCCTGAACAATTAGTGAACGCCTTTTTAGCAGCAGAAGATGACAGTTTTTTTGACCATCCCGGGGTTGATATCAACGGCTTATTGAGAGCGGGGCTACAGTTAGTTTTAACCGGTAAAAAAATGCAAGGCGGAAGCACTATCACCATGCAGGTAACCCGGAACTTTTTGCTAAATAACGAAAAAACTTATACTCGCAAGCTGAAGGAGATCATCCTGGCTCTAAAAATAGAGCGAGAGTATTCAAAACAAAAAATTCTTGAGCTTTATTTGAATCAAATTTTCATGGGCCATAGAGCCTATGGCATTGCAGCAGCAGCACAAGTGTATTACGACAAATCCTTGGCCGAGCTATCGCTTGCGGAACAAGCAATGATTGCCGGACTGCCCAAAGCACCGTCTTTATATAATCCCATCACGAATGAGTCGCGCGCACTGCAAAGACGCAATTATGTGTTACGGCGAATGTTTGAACTCAACTACATTTCTCAGCAAGCCTACGAAGAGGCACAGGCACAACCCTCCACAGCCAAACTACAAACTGTAACACCAGACCTGCTTGCACCTTATTTGGCCGAGATGGTACGCCAGAAGATGGTGGAACAATATGGCGACCAGGCCTACATTGCAGGCTTTAAGGTCTACACAACGATACAAGGTTCATTGCAAACAGCAGCAAACCAAGCACTTATGAACACCCTGCATAGTTACGATGAACGCCACGGTTATCGTGATAAAAATGCAATTAAACTCAATGAAGCGCAAATAGCAGACCTACCAATCATTGGCGATACTGTTCCCGCCCTAGTTATTCAAGTCAACAACAATGCGGCGACTGTTAGACTTCAAAATAACAACATAGTAAAAATATCGGCCGAAAATGTTCGCTGGACTAGTAAACCATTTAGCACTTTAATTAAATCAGGCGTAGTCATACGTGTTCGTCAACTACCCAACCAGAGCTGGACATTAACGCAAGTACCTGCTGTTGAAGGCGCTTTTGTATCACTAAATCCAGATACAGGGGCTATTTTGGCATTGACGGGCGGATTTGATTTTTCCCGGAATAAATACAATCGAGCAACTCAATCTAAACGTCAACCTGGTTCTGGCTTTAAACCCATCATTTATACCACTGCATTAGAAGAGGGTTACACCCCAGCCTCTCTGATTAACGACGCGCCCATTGTTATTGATGTTCCAGGCCAAGAGAATGAATGGCGGCCTGAAAATTACAGTAAGAGATTCTATGGTCCGACAAGTTTGCGGGAGGCTATAACGCATTCAAGAAATATTATTTCCATACGTTTATTGCAACAAATTGGTATTGAAAAAGCTGTTGCAACAGCTCAGCGATTTGGTTTTAGCGAACAACAGCTCCCTAAAACTCTTTCTCTTGCATTAGGAAGCGGTGATGCCACACCTCTGCAAATGGCGCGCGTCTATGCAACCTTTGCCAATGGCGGCTTTCTAGTGAGCCCATACTATATTGAGCGCATTGAGTCCAATGATGGGGAAATTGTGTATCAGGCTAAACCAAAACTTGCATGCCCCGAATGCAACGATGATGAGGTGACTAAAAAAATCTATGCGCCAAGAATTATCGCGTCAAGAATCAATTTCCTGATGAATTCATTATTACGGGATGTGGTACAGCGCGGCACCGCAATGGCGGCCAAAGAACTGGGCAGACAAGATTTAGCAGGCAAAACCGGCACAACCAACGAACAACGTGATGCTTGGTTTAATGGCTTTACAA
>JAQTQN010000111.1 GCA_028712225.1 Methylobacter sp. | reverse complement strand
ACGGTAATTATGTCAGCAATTGCGGCGGCTTCCGTGCAACAAACCTTCGGCATCGACCAAGTCAATCAAGCGATCGGGCAAATGGATGATGTTACCCAGCAAAATGCCGCGTTGGTAGAACAAGCTGCGGCCTCGGCCGAATCATTGGAAGAACAAACGCAAAATTTAACGGCAACCATCAGGCAATTTAAAGTCGATACCCAAAATGACGGGCAGGCTATCATCAAACGATCTAGTGCTATTTCAGGTGCTAGTTTGTATGAGCCGATTATGGGTAAGTTGCAACCGCAAAAAATAGTTGCCGGGGAAGAATGGGAAGAGTTTTAAGTTCAGTCTTTTTATCGGCTAAAAGCGATATTATCAATTAGCCGGGTTTTACCTAATCTAGCGGCTACCAGTAACACTAGCTCGGTATCTTCGGCTCTGGCTTTTGCCAAGTCTTGGCTGCGGCAAACCGCAAAGTAGTCGGGAGCAAAACCTGCCGCTTGTAGCGAGCTGAGCGCATGTTGCTCTATGTCGGCAACCGGCTGACCGGCTAACACGGCATCTCGTGCATGACATAAGGTTTGATAAAGTTGCGCGGCGATTTGTTTTTCCTCCGCCGACAAATAGCCGTTGCGTGAGCTCATCGCCAAGCCGCCGGGCTCTCTGACGGTGTCTACGCCGATGATGTCGACGGGGATGTTTAAATCCCGAACCATGGTGCGGATCACGGCGAGTTGTTGAAAATCTTTCCGGCCAAACAAGGCTAAATTCGGCTGCACGATGTTGAATAATTTGCAGACAACGGTGGCGACACCATCGAAATGGCCTGGTCGTGCCGCGCCGCAGTAAACCGTTGATAGTTCGCTGACCGAAACAGTGGTTTTGGTGTCGCTTGTATAAACCTCAGATACGGAGGGTAAAAATAGTAAATTGGCACCTGCGGCAGCCAATTTTGCTTGGTCTTCTGCTTCGGTACGCGGATAACTGTCAAAATCTTCGCCCGGCCCAAATTGGGTGGGATTAACAAAAATACTGACGACTACTCTTTCGGCTTGATTTTTGGCTTCGGTGACCAGTTTGATGTGGCCATCATGTAAGTTGCCCATGGTGGGGACGAACGCGACGCGGTCTCCAGCCTGTTGCCAGGCTTTGATGATGTGGCGACATTCGGATACTGTGCTGACAATTTGCATAGCGCTTAAAAACTGTGTTCAGCAGAAGGGAAGGTGAGCTGTTTGACGGCTTGATGGTAAGAGGCAATCGCTTCTTCAATCGATGCCGCATCTTGCAAAAAGTCTTTGGAAAAACGTGGACGGCTGCCAACACCTATGCCGAGCATATCGTAAAGTACCAGTACCTGAGCATCGCAATCGACGCCCGCACCGATGCCGATCACGGGAATGTCTAGTTGGCTGCTGATGTCTTTGGCTAGGGCTGCAGGGACGCATTCCAGCAATAGCAATTGTGCGCCTGCTTGTTGCAGCAAATGAGCATCGTCTATGAGTTTTTGCGCGGCTTCCGGCTCGCGGCCTTGCACTTTGTAACCGCCCAAGAGATTGATAGATTGCGGGAGCAGGCCCAAATGACCACAAACAGGTATACCTTGGTCGACCAGAAATTTAACGCAGTCGTTTTTTGCGCCTTCCAGCTTGACCATTTGCGCCCCGGCGCGGAGCAATTTACCCGCATTTTTAGCGGCAAGTACCGGTGTGATGTAGCCCAAGAAAGGTAAATCAGCGATGATAAATGCTCGCCGCCGAGTTTTGGCGACGCATTGGGTGTGATAAACAAGGTCGCGCAAGGTAACCGGTAAGGTGGTGCTCTGGCCTTGGATGACATTTCCTAAAGAATCGCCCACCAGCATGACATCAATACCGACTTTATCGATGACAGCGCTAAAGCTGGCATCGTAAGCGGTCAGGCAGGTAATTTTTTCGCTGCGTCGCTTCATCGCCGCCAAGTCGTTGACGGTCAACGGGCTAGATGTTGTTAAATATTGAGTCATGATTGGGTCAAACGCTGTAAGCCACGTAATGGGCAGTTGGCAACTAATTCAGCCAAGCTACCTTTGCCCGGTACGATCAAATGGGGGGCGATTTCGTAAAGGGGATATAAGACGAACTCTCTATCTGCAATGCCAATATGTGGCACGATTAAGTCCGGTAATTGAATTTGTTGGTCGTCGTAGAGTAATACATCCAGGTCTAAGGTTCTCGGCCCCCAGCGTTCGCCGGTTCTGACGCGGCCATGTTCGTTTTCGATGCCTTGCAGGCATTGCAATAGCGCTGTTGGCGTTAACTCGGTGGCAATCGCCATCACCGCATTGACGTAATCGGGCTGATCTTTAGGCCCCATCGGCGCGCTTTGATACAAGCTGGAAAAGGCCAGTTCTTGTATCCCTGCGGTTACTGCTATCGCAGCGCGTGCGCCGTTAATCTGCTGGCTTGGTGTGGCGAGATTACTGCCCAGCCCTATAAAAGCGGTTACCTTGTCTGTCATGCGTTAAGCATCCGGGCTTGGTGTGTCGACTTTCGGCTTTCTGCGATAAGTTCTTTTGCGCTTGGTTGCAGATGCATTGCGTGGCGGCTGGGTCATTTTGCGTTGCTCGTTTTCATCGGCAAGGTGATAGCGAGTCCACCATTCGGCTATTTCGGGATCTACACCGCCGGTTTCGGCGCGTAACAGCAGAAAATCATAACCCGCCCGAAAACGAGGGTGAGTGAGCAAACGGCTGGGTTTTGAGCCTAATCGAACGTTAAATTTGGGCTGTAAACTCCAGACTTCGCGCATCGCCATGGTGATGTGCTTGGGCATAGCGGTGCTCTTAACTTGTCGGGAAAGCACTTCATTGGCGGCTTCTTGATAAGCGATAAATTCCGGTTCGCTGCGGGCCATTTTTTTCTTGGCCAGGATTTGCACAGGTTCCCACAAGAAGGCCGCGAATAAAAAGTAAGCGGTAACGGTTTTACCCAGGGCAATTCTGTTGTCGGAATTTTCCAGTGCTTTGATCAGCAGTAACCGAGGAAAGCCATCTTCTTCAACCGATAAGCTCGCTTCAGTGGCGGGAAACAGGACTTTGAATAAGCCGTAATGCCTGAGCATTTCGAAAGTCTGCAGTGCATAACCGGATAAAAACAGTTTTAACGCTTCGTCATAAAGCCGGGCAGACGGTATGCTTGCCAATAATCCGGCAAGATCATGCATGGGTTTTTCACAATCCGGGTGGATATTAAAACCCAGTTTGACGGCAAAGCGCACCGCTCTGAGCATGCGTACCGGATCTTCACGAAAACGTGTTGACGGGTCGCCAATGAGTTTGAGTGAAGCCATTTTGTGGTCGTCCATGCCGCCGACATAGTCCACTACAGAAAAATCTTTGATGTTGTAGTACAAGGCGTTGACGGTGAAATCGCGGCGCCAGACGTCTTCTTCTATGGTGCCGTAGATGTTGTCGCGCAATAAGCGGCCTTCCTTATCCAGCACTTGCTTATTATTATCGGCATCGCTTGCACCTCTGAAGGTTGCAACTTCGATAATTTCACGGCCAAAATGAACATGAGCCAGACGGAATCTGCGGCCAATCAACCGGCAATTGCGGAAAACTTTTTTAACTTGCTCGGGATCCGCATTGGTGACGACGTCAAAATCCTTGGGCTCACGTCCCAGTAATAAGTCGCGCACACAACCGCCTACCAGATAGGCATCAAAGCCATCTTTTTGCAGTCGATACAATACTTTCAGCGCATTTTCACTGATTTGTGACCGCGAAATAGTGTGTTCCGAGCGGCTGTATATTTTGCCATTAGTGGCGACCGGGGCGGCTTCGCTTTTGGCCCCCTTAATGATTTTTTTGAAAAAGTTTAAAATGGCTCTCACTCCCTGTTGGTTTAGCGATTCCGGCAATCATATCATTTGAACGAATTCCAACCCAACCGCCAAGCTGGTTTTCTTTTACATTCCCCTTTTCTGTATAGTAGAATCGCGACTCTGAAAGCTGTCGACGATGCCATTTTTCACTCCGATGTCGTTAGCTAGGCCAGAAAATCAGACAACCTTAACCTTAAAAATTCGCCTTTCGAGCGAGCTTAATTGGAATTGTTATGTTCAAAAAGATTCTAAATGGCTTTATTGACCATCCTTTATTAACTAGCCTTTTTGTAACAGATTTCTTTATTCTTCTGTTCCATAGGCCGCCATTTCTATTTTCTATGGCAATGTTTGGCTTTTTAATAGCCATGTGCATGTATTTTGGCCAAAAACTGGCCTTGTTTAAAGACTAATTGTCCAGATCAAAAAACACAAATAACAAATCTAAACCGGGAGCCGATTTAATATTGGCTCCCGGTTTTTTTCGCCGACTTGCGGCGATGCTGTATGACTTCTTATTACTGGTTGCAATCTTATTTGCCGCCACGGCACTCCTACTTCCATTTAACTCAGGCGCGGCGGCTACCGATAGCCAGCTATGGTTTTACCGACTCTATTTGCTGAGCATTAGTTTTCTTTTTTACGGCTGGTTTTGGACCCACGGCGGCCAGACATTGGGCCTTCGCGCTTGGAAAATCAAAGTATTAACGCTCGATAAACAAGTCATCAGTTGGCCTCAAGCAGGCTTGCGCTTTGTTTTTGCCGTGTTATCTTGGATGGCCTTAGGTTGCGGATTTCTGTGGATTTTCATCGACAAAAATAAGCGCAGCTGGCACGATCATTTATCTAAAACCGCGATATTTTTTGAAGAATAAATTTTTTCCCGCCTTCTTGCCCATCTGGTAACGCCATGCAAAATCCATTATTAGCCAACAGCCCATTACCGTTATTTTCGCAAATCAATCCCGAGCATGTCCTACCCGCCATAGAGCAATTATTGGCTGACGCGCGCGCCGAGGTACAACTTCGCTTGAAAGCCACCGATTACTACACCTGGGACAACCTTGTCGAACCGCTGGAAAATGTTGAAGACAAGCTGAATAAGGCTTGGTCGCCAGTCAGTCACATGAATTCCGTGCTCAATTCTGATGCTTTGCGTGACGCTTATAACGCCTGCTTGCCGTTGTTAAGCGCGTATTCCACAGAAATGGGTCAAAACGAGCAATTGTTTAATGCTTACCGTTTTATTGCTGACAGCAAAGAATTCGCAGCACTCAATATCGCCCAGCAAAAAATCATCAACAACGCATTAAGGGACTTCAAGTTATCGGGCATCGGTCTGGATGAGGCCAAAAAACAACGTTACAAAGACATCAGTCAGGAGCTGTCGCAACTGACCAGTAAATATGAAGAAAACGTGCTGGATGCCACCAATGCCTGGAGCAAGCTGATTACTGATGTCAACGATTTGGCAGGATTACCGGAATCGGCGTTGGCTCAAGCAAGGCAGGCCGCTGAACATGAAGATCAACAAGGTTGGCTGATTACCTTGCAATTTCCGTCTTATATTTCGGTACTGACTTACGCAGACAACCGGGAATTACGTCGCAAACATTATGAGGCCTTTGCCACTCGGGCGTCCGACCAAGGCCCGCACGCAGGGCAGTTTGATAACAGCGACATCATGGAAAAGATCCTGCAGCTGCGTCATGAAAAAGCCCAGCTGCTTGGCTTTAACAATTATGCCGAATTGTCGCTGTCCACAAAAATGGCCGATCGTCCCGATGATGTCGTGCAGTTTTTGGAAGATTTGGCCGCGAAATCTCTGCCACAAGCACGTACTGATCTGGCAGAGCTGCGCGCTTTCGCCAAGCAATTCGACGGTAGTGATGATTTGCAATCTTGGGATATGACTTACTACTCCGAGAAGATGCGCCAGCATGAATACCAGCTGTCTCAAGAAGAAGTAAAAGCCTATTTTCCGATTACCCGCGTATTGCCCGGCCTATTTGCCGTTGTGCAAAAGCTTTACGGTTTAAACATTACCGAAATCAAAGAATTCGACAGCTGGCACCCGGATGTCCAGTTTTTTGAGATTCACGACAAAACCGGCCAATTACGCGGCAGGTTTTATATAGACCTGTACGCCCGCGCCAAAAAACGCGGCGGCGCCTGGATGGATGATTGTGTTGGCCGTAAAAAGACCGATGACGGAATTCAAATTCCGGTTGCTTATCTGACTTGTAACTTCACACCGCCTGCGGGAGAGGTTCCAAGCCTATTAACGCACGACGATGTCACCACCTTGTTCCATGAATTTGGTCACGGTTTGCATCACATGCTCACGTTGGTTGATCATTTAAGCGTTTCCGGTATCAGCGGTGTCGAATGGGATGCCGTCGAACTGCCTAGTCAATTTATGGAAAACTGGTGTTGGGAACAAGAAGCCTTGGCTTTGATTTCCGGGCATTTTCAAACCGGCGAACCGCTGCCGGATACGTTGTTCAACAAGATGTTGGCTGCGAAAAACTTCCAGGCCGGCATGGTCATGGTTAGACAAATAGAATTCAGCCTGTTCGATTTTAAAATCCACCAAGATTATGACCCGGCTCAAGGCGGGCGCATTTATGAAATTCTTGATCAAGTCAGACAGCAAGTCGCTGTTATAAAACCGCCTAAAATCAACCGGTTTGCGCACAGTTTTGGGCATATTTTTGCCGGTGGTTATGCGGCTGGCTACTACAGTTACAAGTGGGCGGAAGTGCTATCCAGTGATGCATTTTCCATGTTTGAAGAAAACGGCATTTTCGATCCGGAAACCGGGCACGCGTTTTTAACTAACATTCTGGAGCAAGGCGGCAGCCAAAACGCGATGGAGTTATTCGTCAAATTTCGTGGCCGTAAACCCAGCATTGATGCGCTGCTCAGACATTGTGGTATCGAAATCCAACCGGCCGCAGGAGTCGCAGCGGGATGAAATACCACGATCTACGCGATTTTATCAAACAACTGGAAAAGCAAGGCGAGCTTAAGCGCATTACTGTGCCGGTTAGTCCCAACTTGGAAATGACCGAAATTGCTGATCGTGTCTTAAAACAGGCAGGGCCGGCATTATTGTTTGAGAATCCGGTGGGCTATAACATCCCGGTGCTGGCCAACTTGTTCGGTACGCCTCGCCGTGTTGCAATGGGTATGGGCGCGCAGTCGGTCAGCGAACTTCGCGGTATTGGCGAATTGCTGGCCTACCTGAAAGAACCCGAACCGCCCAAAGGCATGAAAGACGCCTGGGAAAAGTTTCCGGTATTTAAACAAGTCCTGAACATGGCACCTAAGCTGATTAGCTCGCCACCTTGTCAGGAGCTGATCAGAATCGGCGATGAAATCGACCTTAGCGAATATCCCATTCAAACCTGTTGGCCGGAAGATGCGGCGCCATTAATTACCTGGCCCTTAGTCATCACCAAAGGTCCCAATAAAGAGCGGCAAAATCTGGGCATTTATCGCCAGCAAGTCATTGGTAAAAACAAAGTCATCATGCGCTGGCTGGCGCATCGTGGCGGCGCACTGGATTTCAAGGAATGGCAAGCCGCTTATCCTGACAAACCGTTTCCGGTGTCTGTTGCCTTGGGTGCTGATCCTGCCACCATTCTTGCCGCCGTTACGCCGGTGCCGGATAGCTTGTCAGAATATGCCTTTGCCGGTTTATTACGAGGCAGCAAGACGGAGCTTGCCAAGTCGATGACTAACGATTTGCAGGTACCGGCCAGTGCTGAAATTGTTCTGGAAGGCTTTATTTATCCCGGTGAAACCGCACCGGAAGGGCCTTATGGAGACCACACCGGCTACTACAATGAAGTGGCCGAGTTTCCGGTATACACCATCGAAAGAATCACCCAGCGCCAGGCACCTATTTATCACAGTACCTACACCGGCAAGCCGCCCGATGAACCGGCCATCTTGGGTGTCGCTTTAAATGAAGTGTTTGTGCCAATTTTACAAAAGCAATTTCCGGAAATTATCGACTTTTACCTGCCGCCCGAAGGTTGCTCATATCGCATGGCGGTGATCAGCATGAAAAAGCAATACGCCGGTCATGCCAAGCGGGTAATGCTGGGAACGTGGTCTTATTTGCGCCAGTTCATGTACACCAAATTTGTGATTGTGGTGGATGACGATATTGATGTGCGCAATTGGCAGGAAGTCATCTGGGCCATGACTACACGAATGGACCCGGCCAGAGACTTAACCATCCTGGAAAATACGCCGATTGATTACTTGGATTTTGCCTCGCCGGTGTCCGGCTTGGGCTCTAAAGTTGGTTTCGATGCGACCAACAAATGGCCCGGCGAAACCAACCGCGAGTGGGGCAGAACGATTGTAATGTCTCCCGATGTCATCAAAAAAGTCGATGCAATGTGGGATAGCTTGTTTTAGCGCAATATTTAAAGATGGCCTTTGTCTATTGGAAACTTACAAAGGCCATCGGAGTAAACGATAAAAGGTGAGCAGAAATTAAGTATTAACTAACGGCTTACCAACAATCTGCAGCATTGACTCCGGTATCTGCTCCTGTTACCCCTTTAAAGCCTGTATGAGTTAACGTTAAAGTGCCGCATTTATCGTTAGCTTGGGCACCCGTTCTAGCCGCGCTTAAGGTGTAGCTGCTGGCAGTGGCAGCGCTAATCGTTATCGTGTAAAAGCTTTTTGTTTCATTGGGAATGGTATAAATCGATGGCGTTCCAGTATCTTCTGTTGCTGTACCACAATCTGTTACAGCCGTTCCTCCCGTAGCCAATGCGGCATCGCAATAACTATTTTTTTCCGTAAAACGTCGCTCCATCGCATTAGTCAAGCCCAGCAAAACCCCCTTTGCATCCGCTCGGCGCGATTTCATTACACTATCTTGATAACTGGGATAAGCAATGCTGGCTAAAATGCCAATAATGGCAACAGTTATCATTAGTTCAATCAGAGTAAAACCAGTAGATTTTTTCATAGTTACATTTTCTTGTTGGGCGAAATACCGTAGCGCGTATTCCGCCGGTGGATTTAAGCGTAGATTTATAATGTGCGCCACGCGACGATAATGCACATTAAGGATCCCCGTTCGTAATTTATTTTTTGATTATTTCTCGCCAAGAAATGCGGCTTCCACCCGCACCCAGGTTGATAGGCACATCCTTACATTCTCCAGATGAACCGCAAACGATCAATAGATTGCCGATCAGCACTGGTTCACCAGGCATACCCACATCAAAATCGATAGCCCCAATATTTAT
>JAQTQN010000110.1 GCA_028712225.1 Methylobacter sp. | reverse complement strand
GACTGTATTGTTTAAATCACCAATCGCCTGCCGTAACGCATCGGCCTCCAAAATTTGGTCGAACGCCAAATAGCAATCGACATAGGCCAATTCGCCGACAGGCTCACTGTCTAGCGGCCTTAAAAAACCACATCCCGCCTGGTTGATGATTTTATTGCTAATGACGGTTGCTTTAATTTCATTGGCTAACGGATGGCTGGCAAGATGTTGTCGATACATGCTTGTAAACGCCACCGGAAAATAAGACTGTAAATAACGGTCATAACATTCATCCTGCAACAAGGCAGTTTGATTTTGTATCTGCTGAGTCAGGTACATTTTGCCGGCAGACATTAACACCGCCAGTTCAGGTCGCGAGATGATTTGTCCGGGCCGGGACAGAATCTCTTTAGTGTAGGCAAAAGATTCAACATCTCGATCTAAAAAACCAGCGGCTTCCACATGATCAGCCACTTGCATGAATACTGCCGAATTTTCAGCACACCGGCGTTGGTCTAATGACAAACACAGACTTTGGGCAACATTATCTGCCAGCACTAACCGGCAAACGGCGTTCGTCATGTCTATAAATAGAGATTGGTAGTCGTCTATGACTTGTTGCTTGTGTAACAAGTTCAGCAAGATTTTTAAATTAACTTCGTGATCGGAGGTATCAACACCCGCAGAATTATCCACCGCATCGGTATTGATGCGGCCGCCGCGTATGCTGTATTCAATACGGGCTTTTTGCGTAAAACCCAAATTGGCACCTTCTCCAACTACTTTTGCACGCAAATCACAAGCATCGACCCGCACATTGTCATTACTTCGATCGCCGACTTCTTCGGTTTTTTCACTACTGGCTTTGACATAGGTGCCAATGCCGCCCAGCCATAGCAATTCCACCGGCGACGCCAGCAGTAACCGGATCAAGGACTCACCATCAACCGATTTATAGCGGATACCTAACCAATTTCTTAATTCTGCGGATACCGGAATGTCTTTATCTGCGCGGGAATACACCCCGCCACCTGCTGAAATCAGGCTGCGGTTATAATCATTCCAGGAAGAACCCGGCAGCTCAAATAAACGTTTGCGTTCCTTTAACGCAGCGTCAGAATCAGAAGGATTAGGGTCGATAAAAATATGCTGCCCGCTAAAAGCCGCTAATAACCTGATGCAAGGCGATAACAACATGCCATTACCAAATACATCGCCATCCATGCTGCCGATACCAATCACCGTAAACGGCTCTGTTTGAATATCTTTGCCTAATTCACGAAAATGCCTTTTCACACACTCCCAAGCGCCACGGGCAGTGATGCCTAGTTCTTTATGGTCATAACCGCGAGAGCCGCCGCTGGCAAAGCCATCGCCCAACCAAAATTGATACTCTGCCGCAACCCCATTGGCAATATCTGAAAACTGGGCTGTGCCTTTATCCGCCGCAACCACCAAGTAGGGATCAGGCCCATCATGGACAACAATGCCTTCAGGACTGACGATAATGTTATCGTGATAATTGTCGGTTAAATCCAGTAAGCCTCTTATTAATTGAAGATAGGCTTTCTTGCCGGCCGCTTTAAAATCCAAATTAGATCCATTTTTCTTAACAACAAAGCCGCCCTTAGCCCCGGTGGGAATGATTAAGGCATTTTTGCTGATTTGGGTTTGCATCAAACCCAAAATTTCCGTTCTAAAATCATCCAGACGATCAGACCAACGAATGCCGCCCCGTGAAATTTTGCCGCCGCGCAAATGAATGCCTTCCATGTCGACGCCATGGACATAAATTTCAACTTGCGGTTTTGGCGCAGGCATATCGATAACGCCAAGGCTATTGATTTTAAAGGCTATAAAGTAATCATCACTAAATTGACGCTGATGGAAATTACTTCTGACGGTGGCATCGATCAGATTAAAAGTAGTGCGCAGAATCCGGTCATCGTTAATATCGGCGACCGAGGCCATGCTCTCTAGTAATTGCAAACGCAGGGGAAATAAGACCTGTTCCTCCCTGAGCATAGGGTCTTGCCAATCTGGGTTGGGTCTGAAGCGGGCTTCAAAATATTGATACAAACCGACTGCAACTTGAGGATTGTTAAGCACGGCATGATGAAAACTTGCCCTTGTGGTTCGATGCTCTAATTGCAGAAAGTAGTTTCGATAAGCGCGCAGCACATCGATTTCCTGCCAGCTCATTCCGGTCAGCACGCACAACTTATGGAGGGCATCGTTTTCAATCTTGCCTTCCATCACAACTTGGATGATTTCCAGCAGCCGGTTTTTTAGCTGGCTAAATGGAGCGCACTGATTTTTCGCAGCTTTGATTGTGAAACTTTTAATCGTTGCACTCTCATCACCAATCATGAAAGTAAACTGCACCTGATCCATAACCCGTAAATGCATATGCTCAAGCACGGGAATAAATTCATCAAGATAGCGGTTTTGTTGACTATAAAAATGCAGGCGATAGTGCGGTTGATTATCGTAAGGCTTAACCAAGCTGACACTTTCACGATGGGAGGTGATTAAACGCTCCAGTTGCAGCATGTCATTTAAGGCATAACGGGGAGAAATCAGGACCTGGTAATCGACTGGTAACAATTCATGATATTTCTGCCATAACGACAACCCGGTTTGCTTACCGAAGGCTCTTTCAGCTAACGCCTTAAGATGATTTTGCCAAGATTTAGTCCGTTTATTCATGCGGTCAACCAAATTAATGCTGTCGATATTATTTGAAGGAATTTACTTTAGGTATTTAATAATCTCCAACACGTTGCAATCATGCTGTCGGGTATAAGCGACTGAATCCATTAATGAACGTATAAGAAAAATACCCATGCCGCTTTCTTTCGGATGCTCAAAATCGGGTGCAGGCACGGTAGCCAAATCAAAGCCTTGGCCATGATCGTAAACCTTGATGTTTAATTCTTGCTCAAACAGGTGAATCGATATTCTGACTGTGTCTTGCGGGTTGTTATCGTTACCGTGCTTGATGGCATTGACGGTCGCTTCGGTTAAGACGAGATTTAACTGATACGCCAAAGCCTCCCTATCACCGGTAAAGTTATCCAGCTCTTTAGCAATGCGCTCACCAATGCTGCCAATCAAATCCAAATATTTGGTTTGCGTGGGAATAATAACGTCTACCTGTATAACGGAAGGACACATAGCTAACCTCTAGATTTCAGTTTTCACAGCATCATGCACATCAGTATAAATCTCAAACACCCGATTCAGTCGGGTTAATTCAAACATCGACATTACCTGTTGCTGAATATTGCTCAAAGCAAACTTGCCGGATTTAGCGATGATATTTTTATTCCCGGATAATAATGCCCCCAAACCGGAACTATCAATAAATCGAACATGCGCCAGCTGGACGATAATATGCTTTTCGCCCCGCTCTATCATCTGTAAAAGATATTCCTTTAATTCTCCAGAATTATGCGCATCAATGCGCTCTTCATTGATAGTTAACACACTAAAGTCACTTATTTTTTCCAGATTCAAATTCATTGTTTTTGTCTAATTAAATTTGATAACGATTAATACCACTTACCATTTCTTACCGGTTTAGCAAGCCTGTTGCTTAGTTACTGATATAAGGTTTGAATCATATCCAACAATTAAAAATACTAATATCACATTTTTATCGCTAACAACGTTAATGCTTAAATTGCTAATTCATGGCAGTTATCGAATCTCACCATTGTGAAATGGGCTTTGAAAGGGCCCGTTAAAGACGGGCCACTTTTAGCGAAGATTAGCCAACTGATTGGAGAAAAGAAGACTCTAAACGAGGATGACGGGTAAATAGCGACCCAAACCCGTCATTGACGACCACGCCTTTTTTAACCCGGAGAAATAGCTAAACGCTGACATTGGCGACTAGACTCGATTTATGGGTAACTCCACATTTGCTGAGGACAACGATAGTCAGAGCAAAGTTTCTCTAGCCCAAATTGTATGAATAATATACTGTCATGGCCTGTGTTAATCCAAACTTAACGATTTTCATACTTGGCTATTCAAAATATGTCACAAACGATAACAACAAATGATTCGCCCCCAGATCCTAAGCAAAACTTCATAATTGCAGCCCTTCCTGCCGCGGATTATAACCGTCTGTTACCCGATCTTAAGCTCGTGGAGTTACCATTGGGATTGACGATGTCCGAGTCAGGTGACCATGTACAATTTGTGCATTTCCCTATCTCCGGCATTGTTTCGATGGTCTATTCTCTGGAAGACGGTTCCACAAACGCAACCGCTCTGGTTGGTAACGAGGGTATAGTCGGCATATCCATTTTTATGGGTGGGGAGAGCTTGCCTACCAGCACAGAAGTGCAAAGTGCTGGTCATGCTTATCGACTCAGCCGGAAAGTGATGAAACAAGAATTCTCGTTAGGGGGTAAGTTGCAACACTTGGCCCTGCTTTATACGCAGGGGTTACTTGCTCAGACATCTCAAGTTGCAGTATGCAACCAGCATCATAATCTGGATCAGCAAATTTGCCGGTGGCTATTGATGACTTTGGATAGGTTATATGACAATACAGTGATAATAACGCAAGCTAGAATTGGGCAATTATTGGGTATACGCCGGGAAAGCGTGACCCAAGTTCTTGGTCAGTTAGAATCTGATAAGTTGATTGTACGTGCGCGTGGACGGATTACAGTGTTAAAACGCCGCGAACTTGAAAAGCGGGTGTGTGAGTGTTACACGGTGGTTAAAGATGAGTATGACCGCTTGCTCACAAGCAACCGAAAATCAAAGTAACGGGGTTAATAACAAAAAGAACGGCTTGTCTAAAGCCTTCACTGTATGCATTGCATCCCTTTTTATCAAAAACGACTCTGTTTAGGTTTATAAAACAGGGCGGATTCAAACCCCAGCTTCTTAAGTAACCTCAGTAAAGTCTTTTTGATCAACTCTTTGGTTTTCTATTGCGTCAGGATTCTCCTGACTTTGTTTCAGGTTGAAGCTGGCAGACTTCATAGAGGCGGGCAAGTTCCATGAGATTGGTTGCTCCGGTTTTTTTTAAGACCCGGGCGCGGTGGATTTCGATAGTCCGGTGGCTAACGTCTAGTTGCCGGGCGATTTCCTTATTGGATTTGCCCGCCACAATCAGCGGCAATAACTCCATTTCGCGGGAAGTAAGACAGTTTAGGCGCTCACAAAGTTCTTGTTTTTCCCTATTTTGTTCTTGTGTTAGCGCTTCGTGCTGCAGCACTGTCTGAACACGCTCAATCAACATTTTGCTTGGCACTGGCTTAGTGAGAAAGTCGACCGCACCCGCCTTCATTGCTCGCACCGACATGGGTATATCACCATGTGCGGTGAGGAAAATAATCGGCACGCGGATATTGCGGCGGATGAGTTCGCTTTGCAGTTCGTCGCCGTTTAAGCCTGGCATGTTCATATCCAGCAACAGGCAGCCTGGAGTACCACCACTATAGGTTTCAAGAAAGTGCTCGGCATTCTCAAAAGTCAGGTAATTCAACCCTGCGGTTTTGAAAACCAGCCCAAGACTGTCGCGTACCGCATAGTCGTCATCGACAATAAAAACGCAAGGTTGGGTGCTCATGATGTGAATGGCAAGGTAAAGTGAACACTTAGGCCAATGTCGGCGTTTTGTTCAGCCCACATTTTCCCGCCGTGCGCTTCGATTAAGGCGCTGCAGATAGCCAGACCCATACCTAAACCATTGGCTTTAGTGGTGTAAAAGGGCTGGAATATTTTTTTAATGGCGGCGGCATTCTCCACGCCTTTTCCGCTGTCGCACACAGTCACCATGGCCATGGCCGGATTACCGGGGAAGCTGCGCGTTGTTACGGTCATCGTTTTAGCGTTTATTCCGTTTTCCAGCATGGACTGCAGACCGTTATGCAATAGATTGATCAGTACCTTTTGAATTTGCAGACTATTGGCCGAAACCGGCGGCAAACTAGCGGCGAGATCCAGCTCTATTTTAAATGCGCTTGAATACTCATCCGCCTTGACAAAGTCGAGTGCTTCATGAATCAAAGTATTAATCTCTATCGGCTCATTGATAAATTCGTCTTTTTGCAATACGGTCATCAATTGACGTATGACTTGGCCGGCACGTTGCGCTTGCTGAGAACAATGTTCCATTGCATGAGAAAGTATTTCCGGATTTTGGTTGCCGGATTGCATTAGTTGTAGCGCTACATCCGCATAAGAGGAGATAGCAGTGAGCGGCTGATTCAGCTCGTGAGCGATAGCAGCCGCTGTCTGTCTGGCGACATAATACCGAAACGTTTGTTCCATCTGATCGCGCTTCTCGCTCAGTTCCAGCGTCTTTTTATAATCGGTAATGTCTAAATTTATGCCCAGCAAACGGTAGGGCTGGTTATTTTGATCGCGTAACAATGCGCCTCGCGAGTGAATCCAGCGGTACGAGCCATCTTTATGAAGTAGGCGAAACTCTAATTCGTAGCTGGGCTGAATGCCTGCGATATAGTCTTCAGTTGCCTCCAACACCAATACCCGGTCATCGGGATGCAGGCGGCCTTCCCATGCATCCCGATGGTTCGACAATTCGTTATCGTCAAAACCGATTTGGCGCTTCCATTCAGGGGATAAATACAAGGTCTGCGACAATAAATCCCAGTCCCAATAGCCCGCTTTCACCTCTTCGACGATCAGCGCGAGCCGCGCCTGGGTATCGCGCAATGCAAGCTCAGCGCGCTTGTGTTCGGTGATGTCAATGTGGGTAATAATGACTCCTTGAAGGCCGTCAACTAAGCGTTTGGCATGCATAATAAACCAGAGTTCGCCATTGGCTGTCGGGCATGGATATTCCATAACGAATTCCTGCTGCCGGCCGGCAAACAACGCCTCAAGGCCCTCGACCGCGTTACGCGCGTCCGGGTCGCCCGCCGTAGACGAGCGTCGACAAACGTCAAGATAATTTGCGCCCACCTGTAAGCCACCGGCCATGCCGCCATTATCAATGGCGAAGCGTTGCCAAGGTTCATTCACTGTGGTCACCGCGCCGTAGTGATCCAGCACCACAACATGTTCGGGCAGCGAGTTGAGCACTTCACGCACAAAGGCCTCACTTGCACGCAGCGCCTCGGCGGCACGCTGTCGTTCGGTAATATCGTTGACAAACGCATAGTAGAATTGCGGTTTCCCTTCGGAGTCGGTCTCGAGGTGAACCAATAACTCAATCGGCACGCGGGTACCGTTTTTTCTAAGGTATTCTTTCTTATAACGTACAGGGACGGCGGTGCGGTGAAGTTCCGCCAGTTTGTCCCGCTCAATATCAAGCCACTCGGGCGGCGTGAGTACAGCCGCCCAATCGGTCCGCTGCAGTTCCTCGACGGAGTAGCCGGTCAGTGCTTCAAAGGCCGGGTTGACCAACCCTATCCGCCCGTCGGGATAACCAACAGCCACGGGCTGAGACGAGTTACGAATTAGGTCGGCAAGAAACTTGTTTTCCTTCTGGCTCGCGCGCAGTGACTCCTCCATGCGTATGCGCTCATCAATATCGAAAATATGCACCACGATTCCCTTGACAGTCCCGCTCGCATCCTTATCGGGAATATAGCTGCCATGCACCCAACGGGGTTTACCGGTGCCATAGGGGATTTGTTGATCAAAATGCACCCGCTCTCCTGCCCGAGCTCGTTCAAGACAGGGGCGAACGATAGTCCAGGCTCTTTCACCGATAATTTCCCGCACTTCCAGCCCCAGGATAGTTTCCGGGTCAATGCAAAACCAGTTTTGGTAAGTTGCATTGACACGTAAATACCGGAAATCGGTACTTACGTAAGCGATCAGTGCCGGAGTAGCGTCCATAATCAGACGTAATTCGTTTTCACGGTCCTGTAACTGCTTTTCCGCAAGTTTGCGTTCAGTAACGTCTTGGATATAACCGTGCCAAAGAATACTGCCGTCATCCTCGCATAGCGGCATGGAATGACCTTCGATCCATATTTCGCCTTTGCTTGGATGGTTAAAGCGGAACGCATCTCGCCAGGGTTGCAGGGTATGGGCGGATTCGGCGATAGTATCGTTGATATGTCCAAGATCGTCGGGATGGGTGCGGGCAAATGCCGGACTAAAATCTTCTGCTAAAACATCGCTACTTAATCCGAATAATGATTCGATAGCTGGACTGGCGTAGGGCATGCTAGCTGAGCCGTCAGGGCGCAACCGGAAAGAGCAAATCAACCCGGGCACGGTAGCTGCAACCTTGGCTAACTGATCCTGTAACCTTAGCTTTTCGAGCAATTCAAACTCGCCACGCTCGCGATCGGTAATATCGCGCAGGATGGCAGTAAAGGTTTTTTCGTTACCACTGCCGCTTTGGGAAATGGATACCTCAATGGGGAACTCCTCTCCATTGACGCGCAGGCCCGTAATAATGCCAAGAAAGCCCATATTACGATTATTGACGCCCGTTCGCCCGAAAGCACGAGTATATTTACCGTGGGTCTTACGAAACCGCTCTGGGATGAACCGCTCGAGAGATTCGCCAATGACATCATCCGCAGTGCAGCCGAACATTTTTTCGGCGGCGGCGTTGAATAGCAAAATACGTTGATTGACGTCAATAGTGATAATCGCATCCATTGCCGACTCGACAATCTTGACATAGCGCTCCTGGCTTTCCCTCAAAGCCTGTTCACTGAGTTTTCGTTCAGTAATATCCTGCGTGGTGCCGAATCCGCCGAGCAGCTGACCCTTTTTATTGAATTCTAGGATGGCTCTTTCGCGTACCCATTTCACTTTACCGTCAACAATTAACCGGTGTTCAATATCGTAAGGATCGCCGTGCAAGGCTGCTTGCCACATGCGGTCGACATAGTCATAGTCATCAGGATGCACGGTGACGAGAAAGCCTTCATAGGTCATCGGCGTTCCATTGGGGATACCGAAAATACGGTGATTTTCGTCGGACCAGAGCAGTTCGTTACGTTGCACATTCATGCGCCAGCTGCCGATTTGTCCGATGGCTTGCGCATGATCCAAATCCTGTCGGCTTTTCCAAAGGGCTCTTGTTAAACGTCTATGGAGACTGGTAGTCGCAATAATAACTGCAGATAAAACGCAAAAACCTGTGTTTAAAATGAAGACATCGTGAGGTGCTGAACTCCAAATCGGTAATAAAATCAGGGCATTCACCGCGATTAACGA
>JAQTQN010000109.1:5571-9167 GCA_028712225.1 Methylobacter sp. | reverse complement strand
TTCTGCCCTCTTTAGCGATTAGCTCGAATGCGTCAAGGCGAGCGGAGCTATCCTCAGAACCTATATGTTTGCCGAGAAAATTATGGGCTTCATCGACAATCACTATTACGGGGCGTTGTTTGAATTTTCGATCGCGGGCATACCGAAGTAATTTTCTTCCCAATGCATTAGCAATAATCTCTTTTGTTTGATATTCCTGCGATATGCCCGACATACAGATTCTAAACAGCCTTAAATTGTCGTCATCTATAAATTCTTGTATATGCTTGGATATATCAGGATTTCCGTTTGACTTGAACACAAATGAAAGCTCTTCACAAGATATAATATTTGCAATGCGGGAAACTAATGTTGAACAAAATCCCCATTGTTGATCATTTTTTCTTCCATACGCACTATCATTCTCCCATACGCATTCCTGTTCAATTTGACCAATAAGCTTATGTATATCGAAAGGTGACTCAGGGTTATATATGGCGATCGCAATTTCTGGACGAGAAAAAACCTTATTAATCTCGTCATAAGATTTGTTGGCTTTTATAAACAATCCATTAGTTGCGAGGCTAGGATCAACATGCACCATTCGTAAATTTATAAATGCACTACGAAGCTTTGGAGCTTGTACTCCTTGAGAAGGGCGAAAAAGAGCCATAAAGTCTGACTCACTAAAGCTATTAGGAGGTATTGAGCAAGCAATTGAGTTATTAGCTTTTTCCACAGGATTTCCAAAATGACAGTGCATCACATGTTCATCCGAAAAATCACGGTATTCCCCCGTCGCATCCAGCAAAATAATTTTGGATTTATGCTTAATACACTCTTCGATTATCCGCGCTGTAGTCCAGCTTTTACCGCCGCCAGTTGCGCCTAAAATAGCGCAATGCCTGCCAAAGAGTGTTTCCGGTGTTACTGAAATTACGCCTTCGCTTGCACCGCCAACAGTACCCAATGTCAGCCGAACTGGATTCGGTTTGTCGCCCTTCAAATCCATCAGGGCGGGTATGAGGGCAATGAATTGATGCGGTGCGGCATAAACACGATCGCCCAATCTCGGATAACTATCAACACCTGCTGAAATTGCAATTTGATCCATAGGTACAGAACCCAGTAATTGAACCATCGCAATGGCATCCAAGTGATCAGTCCCTGAATAGTCTTGGCTGATTGCACGACGATCGGATTCGGGCAAGCGCACCTCGACAACCCTGCCCAATAATAATCCCTGCTGACTTTCTATTAAGACGAACTCGCCAACTTCACCTTTGCCATACCGACCTCCGGAAAAATAAGCAGCTGAAGGATTCCCCGCATAACCGAGATTAACTCTGAGTAAGTGGGCGGTAACTGAAGAAACAACGCCAAGCCTAAGCTCTGTTTTTAACAAGCCCTGTGTTTCAAGCTTTTCAATTGTCGCGCTAATGAAGCTCATAAACGCCCCTTAACGCTGTTGAGTACTGCTTGCTCAAGTTTCTGAGCGCGTGACAATGCTTTAAGATCAGGAATTAAGCTAACAAACTGTTCAAAGTCAGCATTTAGAAACGATATGTCAACATCGTCTTTTGCTAACTTAAATAATTCACCCCAGTAACGGCTTGCCTTTCCATTTTTCCCATTCGTCGAATCTTCGGCGCAATAATCAACCACAATAAGTTTTAAATGCGGATTGGATTTAACCGCCGCCAGAATGGGTTCAGATAAATGATCATCATTAAAGCCAAATCCAGCAACGATTAGGCAGGTGTTAGGTTCACGCAAACTGGAGAAAAACTGAGAAACCAGCTCAAGATGAGGTTGTAAATAGGACTGCTGATATTTGCCTCGTGCGGGGTAAATCAAACAAGCATTGTCTGGTTCAGGATTTTGTTTCTCCTGTATGACTCCCTCTGGTGTGCTCTCCCAATTAACAGAACCGTGCAGCTTAAGCAGATGGAAGACACCATCAAGATAGTCGCCATGCTCTTCGGTAAGACGTGATCGGCGAACAATGTCGTAGCCGAAATAAAGCGGATTGAACGTTCTTGGTTGGCTAAATGAAAAACCATCAACAACGATCAGATTTTGTAGGGCAGCGGCACGTTCAAAGCAAAGGTCATAATTGGTAGTGAAAACTTTCAGCCTCGGGTTACGTCCGCTACGGCGAGAGAGTTTTCGTAAAAATGCGCGATGGGTATCTAGCTTGTCGTCTTGTAGAAAGCTCTGACATTTATCGAGAATAATTTCTTTGGATTTTTTTAAAAATTCTTTTGCTTCTTCGTCGTCCTGATTGATTTGTAACCATGCTTCGCAGCGCGACAATAAAGCTTCGATATTCTCTTTCTCCTGCTGTGCATCAAAGCTAATTTTTTTGATAATCGATTGTGCTTCAGTAGTTTGAATTCGAGGCTCACTGTCTGGCGTACCTGCATTTTTATTTACAGCGTGATCCCAAAGATTCCACATGGATGGACCGCCGACCCCGCCCAGCGACGTACCGCTGCCAGCCAACACAACCAGATTTGGCATTTGCAAGGCTGAAAGCAATATTTCACGCAAAGCGTCGTTGTTTAATTTAACATTTTCTTCTTTCTGACCTTCTTCCGTTTCACTGAGCGAAGATTTATCAAGGTACCGCCAGTCTTGCTCTAGCGATGTAAAGAATTTCCGTATCTTTTTTGCAACTGAATCAACTTGATTGTTTTCATTCATGGATTTTTCCAATTAGTGATATTTAATTTTGAGTGACATTAAGGAATCATCATACTGAATCAATGAAGTTACCTCGGTCGCCAAACGGCCCAACTCCAGCGACACTTTTTTCATTATCTTAAATTTCCGTGCTTTGGGAACCAACTTTAATCTACTTCATACAGTCATCACAGCAACCCATGCTCAGCAAACGAGTACGGCTGGCCGTCGCCGATAATAAAATGATCCAGCACCCGAATATCAAATAACGCCAATGCTTGTTTGAGTTTATCGGTGATATGCCGGTCGGCTTGGCTGGGTTCGGCGATGCCTGAGGGATGGTTGTGGGCGAAGATCACTGCAGCAGCATTGTGCTGCAGTGCTTTTTTGACGACTTCTCGCGGATAAACGCTGGCACCGTCAATAGTGCCACGGAATAGTTCGTCGAGCTGGATAACCCTGTTCTGATTGTCCAAAAACAAACAGGCGAAGACTTCATAACTGTAGCCGCGCAATTGGGCGCTCAGGTAGGCGCGGGTAATTTCAGGACTGGTTAAGGCATTGCCGCGTTGTAAGACTTCTTTAAAATGACGCCGAGCCATTTCTAATACAGCCTGGAGCTGAGTGTATTTAGCATCGCCTAAGCCGTTGGCTTGGCAAAAGCGCTGCCGATCAGCATCCAACATGGCTTTTAAAGAACCAAAATCAGCGAGTAAGTCGCGCGCTAAATCCACTGCCGATTTACCGGGGGTGCCGGTACGCAAAAAAATGGCCAATAACTCAGCATCCGTTAACGCCGCCGGTCCTCGGAGCAACAACTTTTCTCTGGGGCGGTCTTCAGCCGCCCAGTCTTTAATTCCCATGTGCTTCCCCTTGCCATGTCAGATAAAACTAAAGCGTAGAAGAAATGCCCTATCCTTGCCATAATAGTC
>JAQTQN010000109.1:0-5471 GCA_028712225.1 Methylobacter sp. | reverse complement strand
CGTTACTTTAGTCAGTGGACCGGTATCGCTGCCTGTCCCTGCAGGTGTTGAGCTCGTAAAAGTAGACACTGCAGCTCAAATGTATCAAGCGATAATGTCACGCGCCGAAGCACATGCTATTTATATTGGTACCGCTGCAGTGGCCGATTACACGCCAATCGAAGTACAGCCGGAAAAAATCAAAAAACATGACCATGAAACCAGCATCCGTTTAAAAAAGACTGAAGATATTCTGGCCGCAGTTGCCAAATTGCCGCAGCGCCCTTTCACCGTTGGTTTTGCCGCCGAAACAGAAAATTTAGAGACAAATGCTATCGGGAAATTGACTAATAAAAACCTGGATATGATTGCTGCCAATTGGGTGGGGCATAATACGCAAAATGGCGGCGGCTTCGATAGCGAAGTTAACGCCCTGCAATTATTTTGGAAAAACGGACAAAAAAACCTAGCGCTAGCCGATAAACAGCTGTTAGCCAAACAACTTATTGATGTCATCGCAGAGAAATTTAATGAAAAAAATACAGCTTAAAGTGTTGGATAGCCGCATCGGCACCGAGTTTCCGTTGCCGGATTATGCAACTGCAGGCGCGGCAGGCCTGGATTTGCGCGCCTGTTTAGATGCAGCTGTAGAATTACAACCCGGCGACACTTTTTTGGTGCCCACAGGATTAGCCATTCACATTGCCGATCATCAGCTCGCTGCTGTGCTACTGCCTCGTTCGGGATTAGGCCACAAGCACGGCATCGTGCTGGGCAATCTGGTAGGTCTGATTGACTCAGACTATCAGGGCCAAGTATTCGTCTCTGTATGGAATCGCGGCAACACAGCCTTCACCATCCAAATCGGCGAGCGGATTGCGCAAATGGTGTTCGTACCGGTAGTACAAGTCGAATTTGAGCAAGTCGAAGAATTTGATGAAAGCCTGCGCGGCATCGGCGGTTTTGGCCACACCGGACGCCACTAACTCTACTATAAGGCACACACTATGACGCGCATCTTTGCTTTTCTATCGGGTATTGCCGTTTTGATGATTCTGGTTGTCGGCGCAGGTATTTATTGGTTAACGTCCTCCGATGTCAGTCAAGCGAGACGGGATGCGGCAAATTCAGTCACCAAAGCGATCGCCTTAAGTCTTTCGGCACAAATTGAGTTGCGCAATAAAATCCTGGACAAAATGACGCAAGATCCGGAAGTTTTAACGGCCATTGCCAGCGCCAATCCCGCCTTACTAGCCTCGGCGGCTGCAAAACTTGATCAACATTTTCCCGATGCCTTAAAAATCAGATTGTTACTGCCCGGCGTCAGCGAGTTAGATGAAAAAAGCCTGCCGCGCATGGGTTATGCCGACTTGGATATAGTGAGACAAACTTTTAGTAAACAACAACCTGCAGCCATTCAAGGCGATGAAGGCCCTGATCGGCACTTAGCGATAGCCCGGCAAATTAAACAAAACAATCAAGTTATCGGTGTAGTACTAGCCAGCCTTCGCTATGACTTTATTGTCCAAATCTTGCAAGCTGCCGATGTCGGTGACGGGTATTTAGCGCTAAAACAAGCAAAACTGGCGTTAGGGACTAGCGGCAATCAAGCCGAACAACCGGATTTAATCCAGCTGGCCGTGCCCAATACCGACTGGGAGCTTCACTATAGCCACACCGAAAGCGGCAGTGTGGGCGATCTAGTGACTGTTTCCTGCATTATCATTATTCCCAGTTTACTGGCTGTACTGGCTTTTTTTGCAGGACATCGGAAAATTTCCGAATTGCTGGAAGAAGATCTCAGTAGTGTTCTTAAAGCGTTCAAAGACATGATGAGTAACAAGCTGCAAGGCAATTATCCTGTTCGGCTAAGTGAAATGAATGCGGTTATTTCAACATTGGTGCAATTCAAGCGAGTATTGGACCACGACGAAAATGACACTTCCTTTTTAGTCAATGAAAGTGACGATGATGATTTAGAACTTTCAGGATTTTTCGATCAACCTGACGATCTTTCTTTTAGCAACCACCCCAGCAGTAACAACTACCATGTTTCAGAGCCCGACTTAGATCATGATAGCCCTCTTGAATTAACAAGCACCGCTCCAGCCAGTACACACGGGCGTAGCTCAGGCATTTACAGAGCTTATGATATTCGCGGCATTGTTGGTCACACGTTAACTAAAGAAATCGTTTACGACCTCGGCCGTGCCTTGGCTACCTCTGCCGGAGGACAAGGTTGCAAAACTATGGTCGTCGGTAGAGATGGCAGAACATCAAGCCCAGCATTTGCTGAATCGTTAGCTAAAGGCATAGCATCAGTGGGTTGTAATGTCATAGATATTGGCATGGTACCGACGCCTGTGTTGTATTTTGTGACGCAACACAGTGAAGGCCGCTCAGGAGTAATGGTTACCGGCAGCCATAACCCCCCGGAATACAATGGGCTAAAAATGGTCATTAACGGTGAAACATTGTCTGGCGACAGCATCCAACAACTTAAACACCGCATTGAGCAGCAAGCCTTTGCCAGTGGCGGCTATGGGAACATTGAATATAACAACCGCATCGTCAATGAATACATCGGCACCATTGCCGAAGATATTCACATCGCCAGACCCATGCTGGTGGTACTGGATTGCGGTAATGGCGTTGCCGGCGAGTTGGGCCCGGTATTATTAAGAACTCTGGGTTGCGAAGTCGTTGAGCTGTTTTGTGAGGTCGATGGTAACTTCCCGAATCATCATCCCGACCCAAGCAAACCACAAAACCTGACTGAATTGATTACAGCAGTCAAACACTATAACGCCGATGTTGGACTTGCCTTTGACGGCGATGGTGATCGTTTAGGGGTAGTTGATTCAAATGGCAAGATTATTTGGCCGGACCGGCAAATGATGCTATTCGCCAAAGACGTGCTCGCCGGTAAACCTGGGGCAGAAATCATTTTTGATGTTAAATGCAGTCGCCATTTGCCGGAGCAAATCAAAAAATTCGGCGGCAGACCTTTAATGTGGAAAACCGGCCATTCCTTCATGAAAGCCAAAATCAAAGAAACCGGGGCTAAATTGGCCGGGGAAATGAGCGGGCATATCTTCTTTAATGACCGCTGGCTTGGCTTCGATGATGCGCTATATGCTGCTGCGCGACTGATCGAGATATTGTCACGCGACACCCGGAATAGTGCGGATATTTTTGCCGGCTTTCCTGACAGCATCAACACCCCGGAACTGACGGTGTTACTCACCGAAGGCGAAAATTTTAAATTCATCGAACACCTATTTGCCAAAGCTCATTTTACTGATGGCAAGATCACCAACATTGATGGCATGAGGGTCGACTTTGCTAATGGCTGGGGCTTGGTCCGGGCATCAAACACGACACCGTCACTGGTCATTCGTTTTGAAGCCGATTCCAACGAGGCCATGCAGGACATACAAAATCAATTCAGGCAATTAATGAAACAAATCAAACCTGATATCAACTTACCTTTTTAACTCCACGATTAATCAACAATGCAAAAACGAACCGCTCACCAAATAGCAGATGTATTAATTGAGGCATTGCCGTATATACAACGCTTCAAAGACAAAACTATAGTCGTCAAATTTGGCGGCAATGCCATGGTCGACGAAGCCCTGAAACACAGTTTCGCCCGAGACATTGTCTTAATGAAACTGGTCGGATTAAATCCGATCGTCGTCCATGGTGGTGGCCCGCAAATTGGTCAATTATTGGCCAAACTGGGCAAAACCACCGGTTTTATTGATGGCATGCGCATCACTGACAGCGAAACCATGGACGTCGTAGAAATGGTGCTGGGCGGACTGGTTAATAAGGAAATTGTTAACTTGATCAACATGCATGGCGGCAAAGCTGTGGGCTTAACAGGAAAAGATGGCGACTTTATTCGTGCCAAAAAACTTCTGCTCGACAGTCGTGATGCGAGCAACGCTCCAGAAACACAAGCCCCGGAAATCATTGATCTTGGTCATGTGGGTGAAGTCGCCAGCATCGACCCGGCCGTATTGAACATGCTGGGCAACAGTGATTTTATTCCCGTGATTGCGCCGATTGGCGTTGGCGAAGACGGTCACTCTTATAACATCAATGCTGATTTGGTAGCGGGTAAAGTCGCGGAAGTACTGAAAGCTGAGAAACTGATTCTATTGACCAATACTGCTGGGATTTTGGATAAACAGCAGCAATTGCTTACCGGTCTGACGCTAAAGGATATTGATGATCTGATTGCGGACGGCACTATTGCCGGCGGCATGATTCCAAAAACGCGCTGTGCTACGGATGCTTTAAAAGGCGGCGTCAACAGTGTACATATTATTGATGGCCGCGTTGAGCATGCGGTGTTACTGGAATTATTTACCGATCAAGGCGTCGGCACACTACTACTGAGCCGCCCGCGATAAAGCATCATTCACATAAGGTCTAAACGCAGACCTTATGTCCATAACTCGCTGACTTGCGCACAACTCTTTACCGGGCAACGAATCGCGACAACGAATATCAAGAAATAGCTGATATTCATCGTCGTTAACAGGGATTTTCGACAACGACAAACTAAGGTCGGTATCTATTGCCGGTGGCCGATTCATGATGAGTTTGTCGTTAAAAACATCGGAGGCGGTAGTGGAGTGAAACTCGACAAACGCCCGCGCAATCTCCCAAGCTTTATTACATTGTCGATCGTTTTCACAATAAAACAGCCCCAGCTCGTTCGCCTCCTTAATACTGGCAAGCTTGTTTTTTGATTCCGTAGTATTGGACTGAGTCAAAAACAAAAAGCGCTCAATATCGGCATCATATTCCTTTTGAACTTGCGCCTGCTTAAGCGTGTGATCGCTGACAGCTACCCGCGCCTGCTGAATCTGTTGCTGCGTCGAATTGATGTGTCCCAACAATTCTTCCGGCACTTTCTGACCATTACGTTCAAAAGCGGCTGCCTTTTTTTGTTGCTCTTCAAGCTGCTGAATAAGACGATTTAGATCGCCTTCCAGGGCTTTCTTTTGCGTCTCAAACGAGTGCATTTTTACCTCAATATCGGTAATCAAATCATCCTTAGAACGATACGTACTGAGTAAAACCCTGTCATGGGTTTTTTGCCGCAGGATAAGCTTTTCTTGAGCTTTACGTAATTCTGCAAGCCTTGCTTCAAACTCCTGTTGCTCTTTAGTTTTAGCTTTTTCAGTACTTTCAACGACCCGACCTGACTTACTCAATACATCTCGACGATGCTGGGTTTGGTCTGGAGGCACTTGATCTGAAAAATAAGTATTGCCGTTTTCATCAATCCAACGATACATTTTTTTCGCAAACGCCGCCTGACTGCCCAATCCCAAAAGCAGGCAGAGTAAAAGCAGTTTCACTAAAAAATTGCGTTGTTGCATTAATTAAATACCCAATGAAATACCAGTGTCATACATATTGTAGCGATAGTCTCAATATATTGATATTGCCATACCTAGACGAGTTCCCGG
>JAQTQN010000108.1:3891-9226 GCA_028712225.1 Methylobacter sp. | reverse complement strand
CGTCGATATAACTCAGGTTTAGATATTTCATAACTGTTGATGTACAGGCATGGCATCAGCATATGGTGTGTATCAATGAGCAATTCAACCGGCTGATAAAGTGTTTTTATATAGAAACTTTAACTGGAGTTGTTTTTGTTGTTGTTTTAAAAAACAATGTAAATCAATATCTTATATTGATTTTTTTGCGGTGAATTTGTGGTGGACGTAAGTATTTAAAGTGGTGGCACATGCCTTGCTTAATTAGAACTAATCCTGTCTGTGCGGTGGCTCCGGGCTAAATAAACTGCTTAATCAGTTAGCAAAGAGCAAACGGAATTTACACATTGCACGTGATCGGCTTGACGGCCGTTGTATGGATTTTGAATTTTTAAATTAAGAGGAAATAGGTAATGAATTTTAGTTTGGCAGATACTTTTTCAGACGGCATTAGCCGCGGGCAGGCTATTCCATATTCGGTAAGCCAAAGAAAAAGACTCTCTCTATGCGTGGCCGCTGCGGTGGTCGGTGTGTCTTTGGCTAGTATTCACGATGTTAATGCCGCGCCGAAAAAATCGGCAAAAAAGTCACAAAGCTCTAAAGCCGTCAGTGAGTTGGAAGCAGAAAATGCCTTGTTAAAAGCGCAATTAGAAGCCGTGCAACATGAACGCGATTCACTTAAACAAGCTGGCGCTGGCGGAGCTGCGTCGGCAGTCGGTGAGCCTTCACTTGCTGAGCCGACTGCGGAAACCACTGAGCCTGCTGAAACGGTTGCTGAAAAACAAGCAGCGGAAACTGATAATTTAGGTGAAATTGTTGTCAAAGGTAAAAAGAAAGCAAAGCTTGCGCAATTGAAGGAGACTTACGTTTCGGCCTCCGTGGTCGGGGGCGATGAGTTGAAGAGTCAACAGGCAAATGATCTTGGCTCAATTTTACAACGTACCGGCAATGTCAAATGGAACACAGGCAACTCACGTACGGCTGGCTTAACCATGCGCGGTATTGGCAACGTTGCTGTTACCGATGCAATGGATACCAGTGTCGGTATGGTTGTCGACGACGTGCCCTATTCTTATGGACCGATGAATAGTTTTGATCAGTTCGATGTCGATACGGTTGAAGTCGATCGTGGCCCACAAGGCACGGCGGGCGGTAAAAATTTTAGCGTAGGGCAGGTCAACGTAAAGAACAAGCGTCCAACTTTTACCAACGAAGCGAATGGCTCGGTGGCTTATGGCAGCTATAACACAGTCATCGCTGATGTGGCGGCAGGCGGAGCAGTTGTTGATGGTCTGCTTGCTTGGCGCGGCGCAGCGCATGTCAATAAAGGTGATGGTGCCGTCAGTAACACCTATAACAGCCAGCAAACCTGGTATAACAGAGATCGCACCGCAGGTCGATTCCAACTGTTGCTGACGCCTGCTGAAACTTTTAGCGCGCATTTTAGTTTTGACATACAACCTAGTTCCAGCGAATTCTTCAATGGCAACTCGTTTTACACGCCAACGCCGAAACGCTATGCCAACGGCTCAGTTAATCCTCTAAGTACCGATGCCTCGACCAGATTGGCTAGATCTTGGTTTAAGAATGCAGATCCAAGTTATTCCTACCAAAATAATTACCTTTATGGCGGCAGCAACCATCAGTTCAATATGGACGCCCAGTACCCTTTGGTTGCCAGCAGCAAAGGAGGATACGCTGCTTTAGATTGGCAGCTGGACCAATACAAACTGAGTTCTATCACCTCGGTTAGGGATTATGATTTCCAGGCCAGCAATGATTCAGAAGGTACACCCTTCGATATCAGCAAAGGTGGCGGTGGTTCGATACATAAATTTTCGCAGATTAGCGAGGAGTTGAAGGTGAGCTCGTCAATAGGTAAGTTGGTTGACTACCAGACTGGCGTCTACCTAATGGAGCGAAAGATGGTAAGAGGAAGTGCGACTGGTTTTGGCTCGGATGCAGGCGCGTGGTTTGCCTCAAATGCTCAATATGGGAGGCTTAATGCAGATGCCTCTGGTCAGCGATTAATGTCGAATTCCTTAAATGGATTGTCGACACAAAATCCTTATAACATTGATAACAAGACGGCGGCAATTTTCGGGGAAGCTAAATGGCACATTACGGAGCCGCTAACCGTGGCTACTGGTTTGCGGGGCAGTTACGAGAATCGCGAGAATCCAACCAGTAAGTACATTACCAACCAAGGCAATGGCGCAGCTTTAAATCCAGTATCAATAAATGGTGTGCAAACAAATGGCTTTGATTCAAATAGCACTACCGGTGCCTTAACCGCTACAAATAGCGCTGCCCAGATAGCCCTGGCAAATAGTGTCGCTGCGGAATATTTTGGTGCAGGGAAATGCTATCAAACTGGTGTTGGCGGTTGCGCTAGCGGACTTACTGAAACTCAGCAGGCTCAAGTGGCTACTGCCAAAGCGCTCCGCAGAACCAATATTGGTGCTCTCTGGAATCCAGAGCCGGGTGAATCTTACGAAGGTTTTCAGCCGACTTTTAATGTCAGTCCAAGCTACAAGTTCAACGAGCAATGGACGGCTTATACAGGGTGGCGATACACTCAAAAAGCTGGTTTTTCTCAGACAATTAACGGCGTGGCGTCTCAGATTAAGCCTGAAATAAACAGTACATATGAGGTTGGATTCAAATCTTCATTGTTCCAAGATGATCTGTTATTCAATGCTTCTGCTTTTTACAGTAACATCACAGACTATCAGCAAGGGACTTCAATACTTGATAAATACACTACCGATCTTGCACGACTATCCAATCCTAGTGCGCCGCCAACTTTTATTGCTGCTTCCGGTAACGCTCCAGGTGTGCGGGCATTTGGGCTTGAAATAGATGGTGCATTTCGAGGTATTCCTTATACATCGATTCGTTTTGCCGGTGCTTACAACAATGCGAGTTATACAAAGTTTAATAATAATGCCGTTCCTTTGGAATTGGGCTATTCAGGAGGGCCTGCTTATCAAGATGTCTCGGGAAAAACTTTGCCCGGTGCGGCAAGATTTACCTTCAACGTAGGTCCGGAATTTAGGGCTCCGCTGCAATTATTTGGCTTGGATGTATTTGGTAATCCAGAATTCCATGCGAATTTTAATACTGCATTTACGAGCGCCTACAGAAACGATCCTTTGCTATCGAACTACTCATGGATTGGGCCTACTTCGTATACAGACTTGTCTGTTGGCCTTGGGCGTCGTGACAAGCTTATTGATGTCTCTTTTGTCGCGAGAAACGTGTTCAATAATCAGACACCGCAAGCTATAACATGGAATTCCTACACTTTGGGTATTCCGCAGTGGTTTGGGTTTACGGTTAGCAGCAAGCTGTAACAGTTGTGTTTAAATAAATGAGCTTCCACATTAGCTTTACTAGCAACTTCCAATCCTCGTTGGTTTGGTATTCAGGTTAGCGGAAAAATTTAAGGAGCAGTAAGATCGCAAGGAGGCGATGGCAGGGATGCAGTTTTAAGCGGGCTTGGTGTTATACGACCCGCTTGTTGGAGAGTTTACCGGCTTTAAGGTGTGTGCTTAGGTGTGGCGTGCAAAAGAGCGTTTAGCTCGTTTGGAGTTTTGCTGCACTTAATCACCAGAGCTGAGCTGGTTCATGGATGAAGAAAAAGCAATGCGTGTTTCAGCGTTGTCAGGTAAGCGAAAAAGGCTCAGGTTGCTCCTGAGCCTTTTTTTTGCCTGGCGATTTGTGGTCGCGGGCAATCCCTCGTAGGCTGGATAAGCGCTAGCGCATCCGGCAAAAGCGGTGGATGCGCGTTGCTTATCCACCCTACACAATAAACGCATAGCCTCACTCAGATTAATGACTGAATAGTTACGATACATTCTGCTTATCTAGCGACAGCTGTTGATGATGGCCTGTTGCTGCTTCAACAGTCGGCTTCGTAAATTAGATGAAAGCGTAAAAACCTCGCGTTAAAAATAAGTCAAATCAATAGAAAAATAATTATAAAAAACAATATGTTGCTGGTTTAAAAAAGAGATTTCCATATCAAGACGGTTGGTTTTTAATTGTTGGCATGATAGCTGCTTTAAAGTTAATGGAAGTATCGTAACAACGCACACTCCGCAACTTTTAATTAATACTGAAGAGATGAAACGATGAGAAAGAAATCAAAATTGGCAATGTTGTTGTTATTTGTGTTTGCAGCACCATTGGCTTTTGCCGCTGAAGAAGCCAAAAAGCCTGAAGCGCCTGCTGCTCAAGAGCAATACAAGCCAACTTCTAAAAAACTGAATCGTGCTGATTTTGATGCGCTATTGGCAAAGCCCGAGGGCGTGTTGGTGATTGATTTACGTCGTCCGGATGAAGTCAGCACTATCGGCGGCTTTCCTGTTTATTTGAGTGTGCAAGCTGATCAACTCGAAAACAGTTTGGCGTTGATTCCTAAAGAAAGAGCAATTGTTACGGTATCAAATCACAGTGGGCGTTCCGGTAAGTCAGCGGATTTATTGGCGAGCAAAGGCTTTAAAGTCGCCGGTTATTTAGGTGCTCAATATTACGAACAAGAAGGCGGCAAGCTGACCAAAATCGCAATTCCTGCGCCTAAGCCAAAAGCAGAAGAAAAGAAGTAATTTTTTAAGGCAATGGTCTTAAGCTCCCTTAATTTTTGGAGGAAATAAATGAAAAAGAAACTTTATCTTGCGGTAATGGTGGCATTAGCTGGCGCTGTCGCTAGTGAAGCCGGCTCTGCTGTTGATACCTTTAATAATCCGGTCGGTGAAATCGGCAAAAAAAATCAACCTGATCTCTTTAGCGGTTCGGTCGGTGCGATTGGTGGTTCAGTAGCGGCAGCCGCTCCTCAAGCAGCTCAAACTGCTCCTGTTGCTGCACCGGCTCCTTTAGCTGAACCTGTTGCGGTACCCGCTCCTCAGGCCGCTCAACCTGCCCAAGCAGCACCTGCGCCTGCTTCAGTTACTGCGCCAGCGGAAAACAAAGTCGCTGAAGCATCATCAGCGGCGCCTAAGAAGCTTTGGTCATACCAACCGGTTAAGTCACCGGTTCAACCTACCGTAAACAATAAAAGTTGGGTGCGCAATCCAATTGATGCGTTTGTATTGGCACCTTTAGAAGCAAAAGGCTTAACGCCTTCGCCTGATGCGGATCGTGCCGCATATATTCGCCGCGCTACGATTGATGCTTGGGGTGTGATTCCTACGCCTGAAGAAGTGGCTGGTTTTGTTAATGATTCAGCGCCGGATGCTTACGAAAAATTGGCTGATCGTTTGTTGTCATCGACTAAATTTGGCGAGCGTCAAGCGCGTCGTTGGTTGGATTTGGCGCGTTATGCTGATAGCGCCGGTTTCCAAGGCGACCAAAC
>JAQTQN010000108.1:0-3791 GCA_028712225.1 Methylobacter sp. | reverse complement strand
AAAGAACAATGGAATGCGCATGACCGTTGGGTTAATCATCGTTTGGCAAACGTTACTAGCGAAACAGATGTGGCGAGTTATTTAAGAGATGCCTCTGAAAATAAGGATAATTCTGATTACAGCACTGACATCGCGTTAAAGGCTGCGCAATATAAAGAGTTGAATGATGAGCTGACAAAGCTGAATGATCTGAAACCTGTGTTTGGTGCGGCAACTATTTCTGGCGTTAGTGAGTTAGGTCATGCTGATGCGCCTCCTTCATATGTGTTTTTTGGGGGTGACCATGAGCGTAAGCTTGAAGAAGTGCAGCCGGCATTCCCAGCAGCCATTACTGACGAAAAACCTGTTATTACGCCAACTGAGTTTTCATCCGGACGTAGAACAGCATTGGCTAAATGGTTGACCAGCGATACCAATCCATTAACTGCGCGGGTTTATGTTAACCGTATCTGGGAACAGTATTTCGGACGCGGTATTGTTGAAACAGTCAGTGATTTCGGTAAAGCCGGTCAAAAACCTGTTAACCCGGAATTGTTGGATTACTTGGCTGACAGCTTTGTGAAAAATGGCTGGAGCGTTAAGAAGCTGCACAGAGAGATTTTATTATCCGGTGTGTATCGCCAATCATCCGGCTATCGCGAAGATGTCGCCAAGGCTGATCCGGAAAACAAACTGTTGGCAGTGTTTCCACGTAAACGTTTAGAAGCTGAAGAAATTCGCGATTCGTTATTGGTTGCTTCCGGACAGTTGGAAGATAAAGTCGGTGGACCTAGTGTATTCCCACCAGTACCCGCAAATTTAGGTGCGAGCGCAGCGCAGTGGAAAGTGTCTAAAGACAAGAAAGATCACAACCGTCGTAGCTTGTATATCTTTACTCGTCGCAGTGTGCCTTATCCATTGCTGTCCACGTTTGACATGGCGACTGCGCAAGAAGCCCACAGCAAGCGTGACGTGACTACTACACCATTGCAATCGTTAGCATTGTTGAATAGTGATGTGGTGTTGGGTTGGTCTCAATCGTTGGCCGGCAGAGTGATTAACGAAGCGGGTAATGATGAATCTGCCCAGCTGGATAAGCTCTACCAAATCTTGTTCTCTCGTAAAGCATCTGATTCTGAAAAAGAAACCTTGATGAAGTTTTTGAACAGTCACGAAAAGTCTGTTAGAGAAAAAATAACCGATGGCAAGTTTGCAATCAGCATCCCTACCGGATTGAAAGAAAACCAAAAGTTAGATCCTATTCGTGCCGCGGCCTTTGTTGACTTGGTTCACACGGTAGCAAATTCAAACGAATTTATTTACCGGTTCTAACAGCAACTAATACTTTTGATTAAGGAAAAATGACATGAATGATAAAGCTCGTAGAGACTTTTTAATAAAATCAGGCCTGGGTGCCGGTGGTCTTGCCTTGAGTGGTTTACTTCCCGGTGGAGGTTTTATTAATGCCTCGTTTGCATCTGATTTGATAGCGGGTGCTGATCCGCTGACACCTAAGCAACCACATTTTCCAGGTAAGGTTAAGTCGGTTATCTGGCTGCATCAAGACGGCGCACCAAGTACGATTGACTTCTTCGATTACAAACCGGAATTGATAAAGCTGCATGGTCAAGAAGTTCCCGCGTCCTTTTTAAAAGGCATTAAAACTTCTACACAAGGCGGTGTGGGTAAGTTATTTGCCTCTAACAGAACGTGGAAACAATACGGCCAAAGCGGCGCCTGGTTTTCTGATTTGGTGCCTAACATTGCTCAGCACGCTGACAAGATTACCTTTCTAAAATCCAGTGTCACAGTCGGCGCAACGCACGATATTTCAATTTTAAAATTGAACACTGGCGGTTTAAACCCCGGTCGTCCCTCATTGGGTGCATGGATTCAGTATGCATTAGGTACTGCAAACCCTGATTTACCTGCGTATGTCGTGCTTTATAACGGCAACAGGGAACCAACCGGCGGATCTATCAACTGGAGTTCAGGTTTCTTGCCAGCTGTGTACCAAGGTACTGCTTTCCGTCCTGGTGATTCACCAATCTTGCATTTGGATCGTCCTGAGTTAATTGCAGCTGCTCAGCAATCAGAAAATCTGGATTTGTTGAAGCAACTTAATAACAAAGTAAATTCAGCGTATCCAAATGATAGTGAACTGCAAGCGCGTGGCAGGGCTTATGACTTAGCCGCTCGTATGCAAGTGACTGCACCGGAAGCTGTTGATCTGAGCAAAGAAACGGCAGCAACCAAAGAGCTGTACGGTTTGAACGATGATGCGACTAAAAGCTACGGTACTACTTTGTTAAGAGCTCGTCGTTTAGTTGAACGCGGTGTGCGCTTTATTCAAGTAGTTACTGGTCCGCAAGACATCAATGGCACCAGCAGAAACTGGGATGCTCACCAAGATTTGGAAGAAAACCACGGTAAGCATGCCAAAACTGTCGATAAGCCAATCGCTGGTTTGCTAGCCGATTTGCAATCACGCGGCTTGTTAGACTCAACATTAGTGGTCTGGACATCAGAGTTTGGCCGTACTTCGTATGGACAGTCCGGCACCGGTCGAGACCATAACCCTTGGGGCTATACACAATGGTTCGCGGGCGGCGGTTTCAAAGCGGGTTACACCCACGGAGCAACTGATGAAATTGGCCTGCAAGTTGCCGACAAGAGCTTGGCAGTTGATACCTATGACGTACACGCAACCGTACTCAACCAGCTTGGCTTGGATCACCTTAAATTGATTTATCAATATCAAGGACGATCAGAGCGGCCAACCGTGGTTTACGGCAAGGTCATTAAGGAGCTTATTGCTTAACGGACATTGAGGTCTTATTTATTGGAGTTTGACGATAACCCGGATGGTTTGCGCCTTCCGGGTTATTTTTGTCTGAGCAGTTTGGTAAAGGCGAAAAATAGTTCGTCTGAGTTGTTATGTTACTGGCACTGGAAATCGCTGAGTTAAGGATTAAATAAATTTATGCGTAAGATTATTAAACGTAGCGGGATAGTATTCCTATTGTTATGCGGTGTGGTATTTGCCGAGGAAGGCATTGATTTTGAATCGTTAATGGAGGCAGTTGAAAACAATGCCCATAATCTTCAAACCCTTATTGTTAATAAGGATGCCCCCGCGTCGATTGCGCTTGCCAAAGATCTCCAGACTGAGTTTACGCAAGTCGGCGGTTTCTTTGCAAAAAGAGGCAATGCTAACGACGCGGTCGTTGATGCACAAAAATACATAGATTTGGCCACTGAAGTAATCAAGTATGTGGAAGCCAATGACTTTGATAATGCGTCATTAAAGGCGTCAGAACTCACCAAAAATTGTGAAGATGCTTGTCACGATACTTACAAACCTCTTTAGTAATTCACACCTTTCAATTTAATAAATAGAGTAAATCGATGAAAAAATTTCTACTTGGTTGCTTGTTAACAAGCGCATTTACACTGCCGGCTGTTGCCGCTTTAAAAGAAGGCGATGCGGCACCGGATTTTCAAACCCAAGCGTCATTGGCTGGTAAAGCTTTTAGTTATTCATTAAAAGACGCGCTAAAAACCGGCCCGGTGGTGGTTTACTTTTACCCATCGGCTTACACCGGCGGCTGTAATATTCAGGCACATACCTTTGCGGTCAATACTGAAAAATTCGCTGCAGCAGGTGCAACTATTATCGGTGTATCGCTTGATAGCATTGAAAGACTGAATGATTTTTCTGCTGACCCGGAATACTGCGCAGGCAAAGTAGCTGTTGCCTCTGATAAGGACGGCAGTATCGCTAAAGCCTATGACTTAGTGGTTAAAGAAGC
>JAQTQN010000107.1:3385-9289 GCA_028712225.1 Methylobacter sp. | reverse complement strand
TTCAGCGAATTTTAATCGCACTTGGATGGCGTATTAACATAGACAATTGGCCTTTGTTTTTATTCAGCCAGCCACGCACTTCGACGGTTTTGCCTATGTATTCATTAACATCCGGAAATAACTCCAGCCATTGCTGTTCGATGCGAGCTTGAAAGCCGCCGGAGAACTCCAAATACACTGACTTGCGGGTACTTCGTACATCACTCACCTTGCCAACGACACGCGTCCAGCCGGAATGAGGTTCCGCAGCTAAGCTGGCAACAGCAATGGGCTGATATTGCGCTTGCTGCCAAATGCCAAGCCGGGCTTTTTCAGCCTGCTCTTCTGCCTTCACCAATTCAGCGACATACAACAAATTAGGCGGATAAATACTGACTTCGGCGAGGCCAACTGCAACCAATTGCAGGTTGATATGCTCTTTGTTGTCTGTGAACAAATGCGCCAAAGTTCGACCGTACTTGTCGGTTTTTTCAGCTGCCAGCTCCAGACGCACCCGAGAATTTTGCAGTTTATTTTGTAGCCAGCGCTTCGCATCTTCACCGCCAGCATCAGCCAGTTTGTCGCGGTGCCGAACTTCCGGCGTATTAATGCCCAACAAACGAATTTTACGACCATCTTCAAGCACCACGGTATCACCGTCATAGACTGTCTTGACCCGGAAAAAATCGTATCCCGGCTTTATAGCAAGCTTTTTAACTTGCGCGTCCGGGTAAGCTCGATCAGAAAAATGCGCTTTACCGTTAGCATCCTGCCATTGATAGACATCGGCATTCGCCAAGCCTGACAATACCAGCCACAAAACCAATATAACTCTTACCATCCGCCCGTTGCCCGCTAAAAATTTCTCTGTCATATCGTTATTATCCGACCCAACGCCCAAAGAGCGCGCACTTTGCATGTCGTTGGAGTTTAGTGCAACATTGCCCGATTTTTTGATTCTGCTTTTACGACTGCATTTAACTATGATCACCATCATCCAGCGCGTCACCTCCGCCAGTGTTACCGTCAATCAACAAATTATCGGCCAGATAGATACCGGTATCATGGCGCTGGTCGCGGTAGAAAAAGCAGATACCGAAAAAGACGCCGCACGCCTGTTGGAACGCATCCTTAATTACCGCATTTTTGCAGACGCTGAAGACAAAATGAATTTGAGTTTGCGCGATATAAACGGCGGTTTATTGCTGGTGCCGCAATTCACCTTGGCCGCCGACACCCAAAAAGGCAACCGCCCCAGTTTTACTCCGGCCGCATCGCCCGAATATGGCAAGCAATTGTTTGAGTATTTACAACAACTGGCTAGACAAGCCTGGCCCACGGTGCAATTCGGCCAATTTGGTGCCGATATGCAAGTGGCATTAGTCAATAATGGCCCAGTAACGTTTACTTTGCGAAGCCATACAGCTCCATAAATTGCCGCAATTTGACGAGCGAGCGCCCAGCTTTTGAGTGACTTGTTCCCTGACCAATCTGCTTTGATGATTTAGCTTGTTGCTGACAATTAAATCAACTTGTCACCAAATTTTAATAGTTGTTCTTCATCATTGAGCTGTTTATAGACTGGACCGAAACCGAAAAATCACCGGACAGTTCTATTGACTACCTCAACTTTTTGGATTGCTGCTAATGAATAAAAAACTGCTTCTCCCCTTGTTTATCACCACGCTAACCGGGGCAACCAGCGCCCAGGCAGGCTTCTCGCTGATTGCCCAAGCAGGGTTAACCGGCTTATACGACTTATCCACTGCCACCAGCGGACCATTAGAAAGTGGTGTAGCCGGTAATGTGCTGGGCGGCATAGGTTCCGGCCTGGCCTGGGCGGGCGGCACTACCTTTATCGCAACTCCCGACCGCGGCCCCAATGCCCTTGCCTACAATTCATCACTGGAAGACACCACCTCATACATCACGCGCTTTCAGACACTAAACATGTCTTTAACCGCCAATTCAGGCAGTGGACTTGCCTTTAACCTGACACCAACACTGACCGCCACCACCTTATTGTCTAGTCCGACCGCTCTGACTTACGGCGCAGGCGGTACACCGGCGTTAAACGCAACCAACAACACCCACTATTTTACCGGCCGCTCTGATGGTTTCGACCCCAGCTTACCGTCTTCAAACACCAACAATGCCCGCTTCGATCCTGAAGGTGTCCGGGTATCGAATGACGGCAACAGCGTGTTTATTTCTGACGAATACGGTCCGTATGTCCGTCAATTCGACCGAACTACCGGCGAGCTAATAAAAACTTTTGCACTTCCCGGCAATCTTGCTGTGGCTGTGCAAGGCCCCACCACCGTCTCCGAAGATGGAACTCACAACACCACTGGCCGGGTAGCCAACAAAGGCATGGAAGGGCTGGCTATCACCCCGGACGGTAAAAAACTGATTGGCATTATGCAGGCTCCGCTGTTGCAAGATACCAAGAAAAACGTCCGTATCGTCACCATCGACATAGCCACCGGCGACACTAAGGAATATTCCTATAAACTAACAACCGGCTCCGGCGTTAGTGAAATCATCGCACTTAACGATAATGAGTTTTTAGTGGGTGAGCGTGACGGCAAAGGCTTAGGTGATGGCACTGCCGCTGTTGCCAAAGAATTATTCAAAATTGATCTCAGCACTGCCACTGAAGTATCCAACCTCAGTGGCGATCTATCGACTGCATCGGCAACTATCCATAAAACGTCAGTACTGGACGTCAAAGCCATTCTGGTTGCCAACGGCATCAGTGCTGACAAAATTCCGGCCAAAATAGAAGGTTTAGCCTTTGGTGAAGATGTCACCGTGGCAGGCCAGTTTATGCATACTCTGTATGTCAGCAGCGACAACGACTTTCTTTCTACCGCAGTAGCTTCAGGCATAACAATTGCCAACCCCAGCATGTTTTATGTGTTCGGCTTTACCGACGCCGATCTGGGTGGCAGCACCGTATTGCAAGCCCAACAAATCAGCGCCGTTCCTTTACCAAGCGCAGCCTGGTTGTTTGGCAGCGCTTTTATAGGCCTACTTGGCTTCAATAAAAAACGCCAATCCAGATAATCTGCCTTATCGCCGCCAGCTTGATAACTCAGCTGGCGGTTTTGTCACTCATTCCTAACATGCAGCATCCATTGAGCGAAAGATTTAACGTTTCGCGCCGAACATCCCTTCGCCATAAATAAATCGCCGCAACCACAATCGCAATCTCCACCCCAAACGCTCTGTGCAAAATAAAATTTAACCACCAGGGCTCGTAAACTCTGGGGACAGTGATCAACGAAAACGGCTTGTTCACGAACGGTGCCAGCCAATAGATATTACTGGCGATAAAATCAAGGAACATGTGCAGCAAACCGTTAGCTGCAAATATCATTGTCAGCACCGGTAACTCCTTGCGTTTTGCAGTGTGCAACCAAAATGCGCTAAGTATCAGCAACAACAGCCAGACCATGGGAAAATGGCTGTAATAGCTGTGGTGCGGATGGGCTCGTTCATCGAAGCAGTAAAAATAAATCATATCCAAATCTGGCGCGACGGCACCGAATAGACCTGCGCGCATAAAGCCCTGGCGCGACACGCCATAGTTTTGCAACCGTGGGAACAGCAATGTCGACACAATGTAGCCGGCGGGTAAATGAGCAATAATCATAAGTATCTCTGATTTATATTTGGGAGAACGACGGCCGATGACCGTCATCCGTTCGTGGCCTGATTAAAGCGAAATTTGACTATCGACCGTGTTTTTGCCGGTCGACTGACTAATTCCGTACCAGTCCAGACGCCGCGTCGTTAGCATCGCCAAGCTCAGCAACACAAATAACAGCAATGAGCCCAGCATCAGCGCGTTATCCTCGGATTCCAGCAAACCGTACAAGCTGGCGAACAAACCGGCCAGCAATGCCCCTGCCGCCAAGCCACGTTTACCGCTATGCAATACCGCGCTGAGATAAATGCCGATCAATGTCACGCAAGCCGTGGTCGCAATCAAATAGGCAATCACGAAATCCAGATGCTCCGACAAACTCAACAGCAACAGGAAAAACATCGCCAGTGCTAAGCCGACCAATGCATATTGAGCCGGATGTATCGCCAAGCTTTTTAGGATTTCGAACAGGAAAATCGCCGCGAACGTCAGGCAAACAAACAAAAAGCCGTATTTTGTCGCCCGGTCGGACAACGAATAAATATTGATAGGCTCCATCAACTTAATACCGAAGCTGTCGTAACAGCTGATTGCCCGGCATTTATTCAAGCTTTCGGCGACATTGGAGGCCAACGAATCAACCGTCCACAGCGCATGAAAACCTTCTTGGCCGACTTGCTGACTTTGCGGCTCGGGCAGAAAGCGGCCGTAAAAGCTCGGATGTTGCCAAGCCGAGGACAGCTCGACCCGCGTTTGTTTACCGGCCGGGATAAAATCCAGCGACTCGATACCGCGCAATTTCAGGGTAAAAGCAAACGGCATATTGAGCGGGCCGGACTCCACCGATAGCGTATTCAGCGAGGCATGCATCCCGCTAACCCCATCCATCGGCAGTTCTGCACCTTGTTCGAAGGCATAATGTTTGCCGTCTAATTCCATGCCCGGCGCTTCCAGAACGCCGCGCATATCGGACAGCACCACGCTGGTATAAGGCACGCCAACACTGATCCGGCCGTTATGCAGAGGCTTGGGATTGCCGTAACCGCCCGGCAAATTAACGTCGCCTTTAACGCTGACGTTCAGCACGTAGGTACGCACCTTAAACAGCCCGCGCTGCTTAGTTTCGGTAGATAGCTCGCCGTTAATATTCAAATGTTCCGGCAAAAAATACAGCACGCGGTTATCGACGCGCTCCACAACTTCGCGTGTAGGCACGCCGTCGTGGCGAGTTTCAATCACTTCCGTCCAATGTTCGCTGTACGGCACTACCAGCAAAGGCCCGAACAGCTGTTGCGGCCCGGCGGAACTGGAGGCAATGTCATTCACCACCTGCTGCTGGCGATTTGAACGTTCGCTAACCAGATTTTCTATCATGCCGATCGGCACCAGCAAGACCAAGGTCAAGCCCAGCATCATGCCGATTTTTTGCCAAAGTTTTCTTTGCATCGTGTTGCTCCTGTAACGTTAAAAGACGATACAAAGCATGCACCTGCACGGTGAGGAGATAATGTTGGGAATGTGAAGCGAAGGTGAAGTGTTGCCTGACTTTTTTATAACCTATGAATACTCGGCCTTAAGATTGACTAATGATCTTCCCAAGGCAATCGCATCATGAGGAACCAATAAATAAAACCAACACTTATTGCCGCTGTTTTTTGCGTGTTCATTTGCATATCCACACCAACTGCTGGCAGCACGCGCTTTTAGCTGGACTTCATCCGTATTCATTTGGTCGGCTCGTTTTGGCTCAATCAGCAAATAGTGATCCACACATTCCACTACGAAATCCGGCTCATAATTTTGGCCGTTCTGGTATTCGATACGAAATTGTCCGGATGCCGGTTTCATCCATTTGAGCACCTGATGATCGTCTTCCAATAAGTGCGCTAAGCGCCATTCACCTTCAACTGAATCAAACTTCTGATACGGGTAACAACATTTGCCAAAGCCCTTGAATACCATCTGGCGTATGGCGCGTTTGTCGGCAATAGGGGTGCGGAAGTCGCGTGGTTGCTCACCGGCAGCGAGCGTAAAGGTTGCGGGCTTAAGCACTTCAAAACCTTGAGTGACCTTGCCAATATAATCAGTCGGCGTAGTCCATTGATCTCTCGCAGTTGCGCCCAGATAAATTCGCTCAACTGTTTTTGCCAATAGACCAAAACGTTTTCGACTTGGCTCTCGTTACTTAGATAAGCACGCAAATGGGCAATCAATTGACCGGTCAACTTGTATAACAACTCGGCATGTTCATCGTAACCACATGTTCATCGTAA
>JAQTQN010000107.1:0-3285 GCA_028712225.1 Methylobacter sp. | reverse complement strand
CATGTTCATCGTAACCACATGTTCATCGTAAGTAATTTCATCCTTATTCATCAGATACATTGCCTTCCTTGTCTTCATCCATACCAACAACATTACTCATGCCCCGATAAATAATCGCTTTAAACTGATTTCCATCGCGGTCATCATCGAATTCAATAGTTGGCCATGCTTTAAGCGCACGTAAAATACCGCTACCCAAGCCGCGATAGGGCAGAATTCGGGTTGCAAACGATGCCAGGATAGGATTGCGAATATTTGAGTTACCTCGTTTGATATTAGCAATCGTCAGGCTGTTAGGAAGGTGGCCTGGGCTAATAATTTCAATGCGATTAGCAAATATCAACAGCCGAATCGGTGCAGAAACAAAATAATCCCTATGAATTAGCGCATTTGCGATCAGTTCTTCGAATACGATGCGTGGTATTTCGGGCTCACCCAAGGAATTAAAACTTTGCTCCGCTTGTATATGCCGAATGTTGCCTAAAATAAAGCTAAGTGAATGCTGAAATAGTTCGGCGATTTTTCCATTGAAGTCCTGGCTGTCGAGATAATTTTGCTCCTCAATAGCGTTTCCAGGAAAAGCAACCGCTTTTACAACATAAACCGGCAAACGAAATTGCGGTTGACGGCCAAACAACAAAAGTCCTGTCATATTCAACTGACCGGCATGCATTAGATTCATATTTTCAAGCAGCTGCGGCAATGCAATCGTTTGATCGGTAAGAGATTCAGCAAATTCTTTTTGCAAAAAAGCATCGAAATAATCACGATCCAAATCATTAACAGTAGCACCTGTTACCGGCACGCCATCGGCATGAACCAAACCTGCATCTTGGAACATACGTTGAATCTCTTCCCGTGCGGTAACCTTGCGTTTGTCGGAGCCGCTTTTAATCCATATTGCGCCCTGATTATCCATGTAAGGTTTACTGATACCTTTATCAATTTTTACTACCATCACCAAGCCATCGGCAAACGCTATGTTTTCAGTTTGCGGGTTAATCGGAGGGCGAACCGATTGAGATGCTGCGTTGGAAATCAGTTGGTTTAATCTTGCTATATCTTGTGTTGTTAACCCTGCAATTTGTCCATTATCGGAGACGCCGAGCAAGATTAAACCGCCTTCGCTGTTGCTGAATGCGACCATTTCAGCAGCGAGTGTATTTTGATTGGTTAAATTGGCTTTGAACTGATGCTTACCATCTTCACCACGGGCAATAATGGCTAAAAGTTCTGTGGTTTCCATATTTCATATACCTTTTTACGTTGCCGGAATGCTTCTTCACCGCCTTCCATAATATCCACAATATGTTGCTGTATCGCCGGGCAATCGATGCCGCCGCTTTCCGCAATAATTTTGTCATCGTTATATTGACAAGCAATGACTTGTTCAGCGTCTCCGAGCACCGGAATATTGGCGTTGTGAGTTGCAAAAATAAATTGAGTTTGCGGCTTAAGCGAACACACCAACTTGATGACATCTTCATAAATGGTCTGGTTATCCAAGTCGTCTTCAGGTTGATCAATAATGACCACATCGTTATCGCGTTGGCTCAATATAAACAAGATAAGTGCAGAAGCACGTTGCCCAAGAGAATGATCTTTAAGCGCTTTCCCCCGATATTCGATAATAAACGTGTTAGGCACCTGCCAAGTCAGCAAAGCCTCAAGATTTTCCATAAAGTATTGTTCGAAAATTTCAGCAGAATTGTTACCTATCAACTTTTTTGCTTGTTCTAACTCCCGGTAAACCGCCGAAAAGTCACTAAATTGCTCAACAAGGCTGGTTAAATTGCTCTCACGAATACGGCTGCCACGCAGTAGGTCCTTTAAATATTCCAACATGGCTGGCTTATCACCTTTGAAACGCGGCTTGATTTGCAAAGGCGATCCAGGTTGATTGATTTTCTGCAATGCCTGTTCAATGAGGCGATACTCCTCAAGCCAACTATTATTTAGGCTAATTAATTCTCCAACCAACTGCTCTTGGAGTTTTTTCTGTTGCTGCTCGCCTTGTTCCAAGGCTTTGAGCATCTGTTCCGCCTGATCGAGCGTAGACTTTAGCTGGCGGAACTGCTGTGGGCTAATTGCTTGTGCCCCGGCCTGCTGGAGCTCTGCGGCCAATTTTCGCTCTATCTCGGCAAATTCCTCTTTAAATGATTCTTTGCTGAGACCAAATTCCGCGATTTTTTGTTTTAAGTTATTGAGTGTCAGCTGCCCCCGCGCACTGGCTTGTTTAATGCTGTCGAAGTCATCAAGTAATTGCCGATAGATTGCAAAAAGCTCGGAAAAAAATAGCTGATTTTGGCTGGAGCTATAAACAAGTTGGTTCTTCAATTCATCTTCATATTGCGAGATTAGTTCGTTTAAGGCTGTAAGATATTCTACGGCTTGGCCGGTCAACGATCCGCATTTGCGATCATCCGCATCGAAATCCACCTGTTTTTGCAGTTTTTCCTCAACACCGTGATCTATATAAAATTTAAGCTGGAATTCAGCATTCTGTTTTTTTTGCAACCATTCCGTTTTTTGCTCGTGGGAACGCGACAAACGTTTAAGCTGGTCGATTGCATTCGTTACACGGACTTTCTGAGCGTCAATCTTGCTCCGCACATCGCACAAATGCTCACCCAGTAATTTTTCAATTAAGTCTTTCTCGAAACCTTCGCCAGAGCTGGACAGGTCTTTCTGTCCGAAATAGATGGGTTTATGTAAAACCGTTTCTCGAATGGAAACGCCGGGTTGTAATTTGCCATCCACAAACACATCCGGCTGTTCGCCGTAAATTCTGCGGATTTCATAGGCGCACCCACGTTTGTCGACCGCCTGCAAAGTGATTTTGCCGCCACTGCTCAAGGTGTATCCGACCAGATTATTTTTGTAATTTGTATCCGATGATTTATCGCCGAACGGAATATTAAGTGCATAGCGAATGGCTTCCAAAATTGACGATTTTCCGCTACCACGAATGCCAATCAACGTATTTAGCTCTGGCGAAAACGATAGGGTTTGTCCGCCCAAAGCACCGGCGCCTTCAAAATGAATGCTGCGGATATGAGAGTGTTTAAAGCTTGGAACTTTACTTCTGACACGCTGGGCATGATCCAGCAAGGCGAATTTCACCGCTTCAAAAGTAAAGGCCCCCAGCTTTAAATAACAGGCTTGACCACGCCCGATTTCACTGATTTGTTTGGCATCGCTGCCTTCAACTTCGGCAGGATACCAGTCGACAAGCCAATCTTTTACCTTTTGCTGACAAACTTTATCCGGTTTGTCCCTAGTACG
>JAQTQN010000106.1:6208-9309 GCA_028712225.1 Methylobacter sp. | reverse complement strand
GCCTGCACCATGTTTTCCAGGTTTCGATTGCTGGCCGCGACAATTTGCACATCGACGTTGATTTCCTTTTCGCCGCCTAAGCGCCGGACTTTGTGATCCTCAATGGCTTTGAGCAATTTGGCTTGCAAATCCAACGGCATTTCGCCGATTTCATCCATAAACAAGGTGCCGCCGTCGGCTTGCTCCAGCAAACCTCGGTGGCGCCCAGCTGCCCCGGTAAAAGCGCCGGATTCATGACCGAATAACTCTGATTCCAATAATTCGCGCGGCAATGCAGCGCAGTTAACCTCGATCATCGGTTGTTGGGCACGCGGGCCGCCGTAATGCAGAATCCGTGCGGTCAAGCCCTTGCCGGTGCCGCTCTCGCCGCCGATGATCAACGCACTGAACGGGACTTCCGTCAATCGCGTCAATAATTGCCTGACCTGATGAGCCTGTTGACTGTGCCCGACATAAGCTTCAGGCGAATAGCGTTTATGGCCCTGCCGGGTTTGGTCGATTACCCGGCGTTGCACCGTAGCACTGCGGGCAGCACTAGCCACAATCAGATCAAGACGATCCAGGTCGCAAGGTTTTTCCAGAAAATCATACGCCCCCAGTTGAAGTGCTCTAACCGAGTCGGGCACGTTGCCGTAGCCGGTTAAAAACAACCATGGCGTAATGGAACCCGCGTCTATCCCGCCTTTGATTTTCAACTGTTCCATGAAATCCAGCGCATTGCCGTCAGGTAAATTCATGTCAGAAAGAATAACCAAAGGTTCGGCTGCTTTTACCAGTAATAATTCTTTGGCTTCGGCAAGATTGGGTACCCACAACACATCCCAGCCTAGCGATTGATAGTGCCGCGATAATTCGGAGCCTAGTAGTTGTTCATCTTCGATAATCAACAAGGTTTCCATCTTTAGTTCACTCCCATTGGCAACGTTAATAATACTCGGGCGCCGTGTGGCTCGATATTGTTCAATTGAATGCTGCCGCCCAGCTCTTTAACAAAGCGTTGCACCATCGCCAAACCTAAGCCGGTGCCATGTCGGCGTTCGGTGCGAAACGGCCGGATACCTTGGGTTAACAGCTCTTGAGAAAATCCTGAACCAGTATCTAACACCTCAATATGCAACGATGTCTGCTCAAGGCTGGCTTTAATTGTAATGGAACCGGCACTGCCTTCGAGTGCATCGGCCGCGTTCAATACTAAATTCAATAGCGCTTGGCGCATGCCGCTGGCAGGTAAATTTACCGGCAAAGGATTCGGCAATTCGGTACGTAGTTGTATCGCGTCAGGGATTTGATAACGTGTTAATGTCAATAAATCGTTGATCAAATCTGTTAAATCAAACTCTTTAGCTTCTTCCGGGGCATGGCGGCTTTGATCAAGCATATCGTTAAGCAAGCGCGCCAACCGTTTTAATTCGGTATCGATTAAGCCCATGCGTTCGCATTGATGCTGATCATCAATTTCTCTGCGCAAATTATTGAACGCCATTTGAATGCCGGCCAAAGGATTGCGTATTTCATGCGCTAGTTTGGCCGCCACTTCACCAATAGCCGCCAGACGCTCTGAGCGAGCCAGACTGGTTTGTTGCTCCAGCAATGCAGCCGTTGCTACCCTGACTTCATATTGCAAAGATTGAGCATGCAGACGTTTGGCCTCTTCCAGCTCGGCCAAGTGTTTAACCATTTCGTTATAGCTATTGAAAACCGGCAGCAGCAGCGGATCCAAATGCGCCGTGGTTATCGGTGTATACGTTTCATCAATCAACCGTTCCAACAACTGTCTAAGGTCGTTTAATGGGTGCAGGATTCTGCGATAAAAAAACAATACCGCGATCAGTAAAATCACTGCCAATACCACCGAAGCCAACGTTAATTCAGCCTCGGTATCGTGGCTGATCTGTTCCAGCAAATGATCCCGCGCCAGCACTTCACTATCCAGCGCCAGCCCCAACTCTTTTAAGGCCTTAAGCAGGCGAATATTTTTTTCTTTTTTTTCCAGAGTGCCCGCATCTATCAGTAACCCCCTGACTGTTTCCATGCTGTTTCTGGTTGCAGGCGATAGCAGCCCCTCCTCTTTCATTAGCGAATCCAATTCACCCAACGTTTTTGTTAACGCTTTAGAGGTTTTGGTCAAAACGTCCGGATACGCCATTGGCAACGATTCGGTGAGGTATTCAATCAGCGATTGCCGTAATTCCACTGACACGTTTTGCACACTGTGCGAATAATCCACATGCGACAGCACGGTATCGAAATGCTGCAAATTGCGCCAAATCAGCCCGCCCAGCGTCGCTAGTGCCAGCAATAACAGCATTAAGAACGCTAAAACACGATGTTGTATGGGGCGGGGGTAATGTGATTTCATTTGGTGTGGATTATTGTTAGATACACAATGCCTACCTTACTAAAAATTGATATACAGCGAACCCATTAACAGATGGCGCATCGTGCCGGTGGTGTGGCTGCCATCTTCCTGATAATGATTCATATAACCGGCTTCAGTCCGGAAATTTGTATTAAACGTCCAGCCTAAACCGGCAAACGCGCGATTTTGGTCGAACCCGGCTTGACCGCCTGCGGGTGTCGAATTGATACGCACAAAGAACTCATCCCAAGTAATCAGGCTCAAACGCGGTTCAACGGCCAGAGGGTGCATGAATCGAAGCATCTGCCGTGGACGCACCCTGACATCATCGCCATTGCCAGGCAGGAAGTTGGCTTCAACCAAAGTGCGAAAAGTAAACGTGCCGATGTCAGTTGGTAATACGTAACGAAATCCCGGCCACACATCTTGCTGCGACACATAAGGTTTGCCAATATTTTCTGTCGGCAACCAAGTGTAACCCGCCCAAACGGTTGCCCGATCGCTGAGCGAATAACCGACCGCGGCCCGTGCCATGCCTTGATACCAATGCCCCCAATCGTCGTTAAAACGGGATTGGCCTTCCACCCAGATTCGCCCCTTTTCCAGGCCAGGATCCAACACCTTTAAACTGCCCTCGCCTACTACCTGTAACCAGCTTCCGGAGTCTTGAAACAATTCATCGGCTTTTGCAAGCGGCAACATAGCGGCTAAACCAACGATCACAGCCGTGGCATTGAGTAGC
>JAQTQN010000106.1:0-6108 GCA_028712225.1 Methylobacter sp. | reverse complement strand
ATGCTGCCGGAAAATTTTTGGTCAATGCGTCGTTTAAGCGTGATGCCTAACTGTTCCAGTTCATTGTCGGTAGGCGATTTAACAGGTTCAGTAATAACGCCGATGTTAATAATCTTTTTTATGAGTTTGAGCATATCCATCCAGTCCTATAAGTCATTGCCCGAATAAGAGCCGTTCACAGATTTGTTACACACCGGAAAATCCGGAACGATGTTGTTCAGCACCAGTTTTTCCAAGGCAGGCCAGTTCAGGCTACTGGGGTCGCGCGGATAAAAGCGGGCGATTTTGTTGTGCTTATCAAAACGAACAAAGGTCACAATTTCGCCGCGCCAGCCTTCGACAATCCCTAATCCTTCGCTACCGGATTCTGGTGTTTGCCAACTGCTGATAATGTCTCCGGGTTCCAGTTGCTGCAGAAAATGCTCGATCAGTTTTAACGAGGTATTGATCTCCTTGTGCCTGACCCAGAACCGGGAGGCAATATCGCCCTGATTTTCTGTGGCAACCTTCACCTTGACCTGATCGTATGGCGGGTAGGCGGCATCATGGCGCACATCGAATTGCTGTCCGCTAGCACGTCCGACATAGCCCAACGCACCGAAAGCCTCAGCAAGTTCCTGTGATAAAAATCCGGCGGTATATAAGCGATCTTCCAGTGATGAATTAAGGTCTACCGCATTAACGACGTCACTCAACTCTTTGCGTAACACGGCTAGTTCCTGCCTGATCAAAGTGCATGCTTCGTGAGATAAATCACAAACCACACCGCCGGGAATAATGAGGTCCATCAGCAACCGGTGACCAAACACTTTGGCATGAGTGCGCAGCCATAATTCCCGCAAACGGGTGAACTGCATTTGCGCAAACGTGAAAGCGACGTCGTTGCAAATGGCGCCCATGTCGCCCATGTGATTGGCGATGCGTTCACGTTCAGCAAAAATACCCCGTAGCAAAGCAGCACGCGGTGGAATAGTCACGTCGGCGGCTTGCTCCATCGCCATACAGGCGGCCCAGGCATGGCCCACCGTGGTATCGCCGGATACTCGTCCGGCTAAACGGGCCAACGATTCTGGCGGTCGGCCTTCGGCGATTTTTTCGATGCCTTTGTGTACGTAACCTAAGCGTTCTTCCAGGTTCAATATCAACTCGCCGACGGCCTGAAAACGAAAATGGCCCGGCTCGATAATGCCTGCATGCACCGGGCCGACCGGAATCTCGTACACACCAGCGCCATGTGCTTTGATAAACGGATAATCCATATCCGGCGGAGTCACAGCTTCCGGCACGCCTTGAACCGGAAAGTCCTTACGTAACGGGTGGCTGTGTCTGTCCCAAGCTTGATGACGAGTCCAACGGCGATTGTCGGCATGACCAACAAAATGAATGCCGAACATATCCTGCGTATGCCGTTCACTGCGATTGGCAGCCGGATAAACATTGGTTTGTGTCGGCAATTCCGGTTTGTGCTCGCTGATGATGGTGCGTAGCAACACATACGCGCCCTGCTTTTCAAAACAGGCATTCACTAAAAACTGTCCTGGTACTTGCTCGGCCCATCCTGCAACCCAACGCAGGCCTTGCGCCTTCGCGTACTGACTGAATTGTTGCCAGTCTTCGCTATCAACCTGCCAGAGTATTTTATCGCCGCCCTGCTCCAACGATGGCACATGAATCGGCTCAACAGGTATACCGGCAATATCTAGTAAGGCTAAAAACTCATTAGTCCAATTTGCATCACTCATAACGGTGAACTCCCGGCAATCAACGTAGTCGCCTGACCAAACCAGTCAGCCAAAAATCCTGGGATGGCTAAGCCCATCCACAGCACCAGGGCAAGATGAATAATCACGGGCCATAAATTAGCTTTCACCGGTAGCTGACCTTCGGGTTGCTCGCCATACACCATCGGCTGGATATGTCTAAATAACCCGGCAAATGCAATGCCGATGCCTAATAACAGTACCGGCGCTAACCAAGGGTAACTGTGCATGGTTGCCAGCAACACCAAAAATTCGCTGGTGAATACGCCAAACGGCGGAAATCCGGCAATGGCGACGGTGCCTATCAACAATCCCCAGCCGATTTTTGGCTGGGTTCTGATCAAGCCGCGAATCTTGTCCATGCTTTGCGTACCGGCCAGTTGCGAGGCATGACCGACGGTCACGAAAATGGCTGATTTAGTCAGTGAATGCACGGTCATGTGCAGTAAGGCGGCAAACGTTGCCAGCGGCCCGCCCATGCCGAAGGCGAAGGTCATCAAGCCCATGTGTTCGATTGAGGAATAACTAAACAAGCGTTTGATGTCTTTTTGGCGATGTAAAAACAGTGCGGCGACAAGGAACGACAGTAAACCGAAGCCCATCATTAAAAACCCGGCCATGTGTGTCTGGGTAGCGCCATCGACCAGCATTTTGTTGCGTACCACGGCATACAAGGCATCGTTCAACAATAATCCGGATAACACTGCCGACATCGGCGTCGGGCCTTCCGAATGCGCATCCGGCAACCAGTTATGCAACGGTACCAGACCGATTTTGGTGCCATAGCCAATCAACATAAAAACAAACGCTATTTCAAGAATTTCAGGATTCAGCTTATCGGCATTGGTATAAAGCACCGACCACAACAAGGCATTTTCACCATCGCCAATTTGCACGGCGGCGTAATACAGCAAAATGGTACCGAACAAGGCCTGGGCAATACCGACGCCGCAGAGAATAAAGTACTTCCAGGCCGCCTCGATCGATTCGGGGGTGCGATACAAACTGACCAACAGCACGGTAGCCAGTGTCGCGCCTTCCATCGCCACCCACATCACGCCCATGTTATTAGTAGTCAGCACCAGATACATCGCCAGCATGAAGCCTTGATACATGGAGTAATACATTTTTAAGCGTTGATCGGTGAGCTTATCCAGCTCCTTTTCATGGGCCATATAAGGCGAAGAAAATATCGACGTGGTAAAACCGATAAAAGCAGTCAGTACAATTAAGTAAACGTTAAACGAATCCACCAGAAATGCTTTGTCTTCTGAAAGTAAGGTTCCTTGATTAAACACATTTACAGCCAGCCAAATAGTGGCCAACAGACTGACACCATTGAACCAGACATTGATCTTGCCGGTATCGGCTTTATGTCCTGACAGCGCAAAATAAACGATGCCGCCAAACGAAATTAGCAGTAACACATAGGCCGCAATCATTTTTCCACCTCATGTAAACGGTTGAGTCGGTCAACATCCAGTGAATCGATGCTGGTACGGATATGAAAGAAAAAGATACCGAACAGCACGGCGGCAACCAGCACGTCAAAAGCCACGCCCAATTCAACCACCAACGGCATACCGTTGGTCGCGACAATCGCCGCAAAGAACAACCCGTTTTCTATCGACATAAACCCCACCACATGCGCAATCGCCTGGCGATGTGAGATCATCAGCAGCATTCCCAGCAACACTACCGACAGACTCACCGCCAAAGCATTCACCATGACGACGGAAGAAGTTTGCACGATAGGATGCAGCACGTAATAACTGAAGACCATCAAACTGGCTCCCCCTATCATCACCGCCGTGTTGTTTTTTAAAGCCTCGGTATCCCGGTGCATATTCATCATAAGTACCTGCCGTCTAAGCATGATCGGGATAAAAATGACTTTTAAAGCCAGCGTTAACACGGCAGAAATGTACAGATGGTGATTATCTAAACTGTAGGCCGCCAATGCCGTGGTCGCTGTCAGCAATAAGCCCTGCAACGCGAACACAAAAATCAGCCGCAATAATCGCCCCTGCCCCAGCATTAAAAATGAAGTTAACCCGACTAATGCCGCCATCGACAAAATAGCTTGGGTATAAAAATCTTGTAGTTCGATATTCATTAGCGCGAGGCCTCCAAAATAATATGGCTCAACATCCCCAGCAGGCCCAGCAGATAGGCAAAACCTAAAAACTCCTGCACCCTAAACAGACGCATTTTGGCGAGCAGTGTTTCGGTAATTGCCAGCACTATCGCCAACACTGCAAGCTTGCCGAGTATCGCTAGTAAACCAACGCCAAGGGCATTTAAATCCTGGGTTTGCGCAATGCCCCAAGGCAAGAAAATATTGGCAATCAATACGCCGTAAAGCATCAGCTTCAATTGGCTGGCCCATTCAATCAACGCCAGATGCCGTCCGCTGTATTCCAGAATCATCGCCTCATGAATCATGGTCAGTTCCAAATGCGTGCTGGGATTGTCAACCGGCACCCGCCCGGTTTCGGCAACGGCTACCAACAGCAAAGCAAACAGCGCGAATACAAACGAAGGCCTTAACACCAGCCCTTGCTCCAGTACATGACTGATCGCAAAGGACAAATTGGTGGTGGACGCGGTCATGGTCAGGGTAAAAATCGCCATCAACATGGCCGGTTCTGCGAGCGATGAAATGGTCATTTCGCGTGATGAGCCCATGCCGCCAAACGCCGTCCCCACATCTAAACCTGCCAACGCCAGGAAGAAGCGGGCAAAGGCAAAAAAACCTACCAATACAATCACGTCAGCACTGGCGGAAGTCGGTAAATCCACGGCAATCAACGGCACGACGGAGGCTGCCAACACCGTGGCGGAAAAAATAATGAACGGCGCCTTGGTAAATAGCCATGAAGCATGCTCAGACACCACCGGCTGTTTGCGGATCAACTTGAGCAGATCTTTGTAGGGTTGAAATAACGACGGCGCCCGGCGATTTTGCAATCGACATTTACACCATTTGAGCCAGCCTGCCAGCAAGGGTGCCAATGCAACGAACAGAAGGGTTTGAATAATAGCCAGTATCCACAACATTAGCTGATCACCCATAGCATGATAATTAAAGTGACAAACGAATAGCTCAGGTAAACCCGGATATTCCCCGTTTGAATGCGTCCAACATGTTTAGCTAAACTATTCACAGCTTGAGCAATCGGCAGATATAACTTTGGCCAGCTGTGATCTTCAACCTGCAACTTGTAATGCACCGCTGCAACATCCAGATTCATCGCACCGCGCATGTCTTTGTCGATTTGTTCGTCGATGATCCAGGCGCTGGCAAAAATACGTCGAAACGGCATGGTGAACGCGCTGCTGGTGTATTGCATACGCGAAGTCAAACCGCCGAAACCGCAATCCCAGGTCTCTGCCCGGCGCATGGTTTTGGTTTCAGGATTACGTCGTAGATACCAAAAGGTGATAAACCCAGCCAGCAAAACGCCAATCAATACCAACGGTGCAGAATAAGAGGCTTGATGTGCCGATACCGGCGCCAGCCACAGCCAACTCATGGGCGATTCATTAGGCAAGCCTTGAGCCAACAATTGTTTAGCGACGCCATTGATCAAATTGATGATCAAGCCAGGGAAAATCCCGAATAAAAAACACAAGCCCGCCAATAAAGCAGGCCCGATCAACATGCCTTTATCGGTGACTTCATGGGCTTTTTCGCTGTTACGCGAGCGCGGCAGGCCTAAAAATATCAGCCCAAATACTTTCACAAAGCATGCGGCGGCCAATGCGGCAGTTAATGCCAAGGCCGCGGCCGCAACCGGTATCATGCTGCGCAAGACGCCGTTATCCAGCACATCCACTTGCAACGCGGTTTGAAACGCCAGCCATTCGGAGACAAAGCCGTTAAACAGCGGCAAGGAAGAAATACTCATACAACCGATCAAAAACAGCGCGCTGGTTTGCGGCATACGCTTAATTAAACCGCCCATCATGTCGATGTTTAATTCGTGAGTTTGATGCTGGAGTATGCCTGCCCCCAGAAACAATAAATTCTTGAACAAGGCATGGTTAAAGGCATGTAGTAACGCCGCCAAAAAGCCCAGTGCCGCCAGTTGCGGATGACCGTTGTCCATAAAAATCATCGATAAGCCCAGCACCATAAAGATGATGCCGATATTTTCAACCGAGCTGTAAGCTAGAAGACGCTTCAAATTCGGCTGCATCATCGCGTACAAAATGCCGCCCAATGCGGAAATCGACCCCACAATCAACAGCACCACGCCCCATTGCCATTGCACTTCGGCCAGCAGGTCAAAGCAAAAGCGAATCAAACCGTACAACGCGACTTTAAGCATTACACCGCTCATCA
>JAQTQN010000105.1:4819-9357 GCA_028712225.1 Methylobacter sp. | reverse complement strand
GCGCCAACCTGAGCAATGCCAACATCAGCAATGCCAATTGGGGTGTGGACATGAAAAACCAGCCGATGGGGTTGATGCGCGTCAGTTTGAATCACGCCAATCTGTCTGGCGCTAATCTGACCAATGCCAATCTTAATCGCGCGTTGTTAAGGCTCGCCAATCTTTCCAACAGCACCTTAAAAAATACCGTACTAGCCATCTCCGATATGACGGGTGCCAATTTAACTGGCGCAGATTTGTCAGACGCGGACCTATCGGGCTGCAATCTTGAAGGCACCGACTTTAGCAATAGCGACTTACAAGGCACCCGCTTTGCCGGGGTTAAAAACAAATCCCAGCTCAAAGGCCTGGATTCCAGCAAGCATGTTGACTCGGCTATTTTTGAATAAATCGAAAAACTCAGGGCACAAAAAAAGGGGCATGATAAAAAATCATGCCCCTTTTATTTTATGGCGATGGGCTAGGGATTCGAACCCCAGGAACCTTACGGTTCAACGGTTTTCAAGACCGCCGCTTTCGACCACTCAGCCAGCCCACCTTTAACTTTCAATCCCTTTAGCAGTAAACTCTTGTCCTCAAGAGCCGTGCATTGTATAGACTGGATCGTACTTTTGCAACATTAACCTTCTGCTTAATCTTATAAATTTTGTATCAACACATCGGCAAATTCACTGCATTTTACTTCGGTGGAACCTTCCATTAACCGAGCGAAGTCATAAGTGACTTGTTTACCGGCAATCGCCGCGTCCATCGCGTTGATAATCGCATCGGCGGCTTCAGTCCAACCTAAATAACGCAACATCATTTCACCCGACAGAATTAACGAGCCCGGATTTACCTTGTCTAACCCCGCATATTTGGGTGCAGTGCCATGCGTAGCCTCAAACACTGCGGTGCCGGTTTGATAATTGATATTGCCACCTGGCGCGATACCGATGCCCCCCACTTGTGCAGCCAGCGCGTCGGATAAATAGTCGCCGTTTAAATTGAGCGTGGCGATTACGTCAAAGTCTTCCGGGCGAGTCAACACTTGTTGCAGGGCAATATCGGCAATTACATCTTTAATTAAAATTCGACCATGCGCCAATGCGGCTGCCTGTTCTTGATCAGCCGTCGCCTGGCCCAGGCTGCTACGGGTTCTTTCCCATTGTGACCAAGTGTATGTTTGCTCAGCATAATCACGTTCCGCCAGTGCGTAAGCCCAATTCCGAAAAGCGCCTTCGGTGTATTTCATGATATTGCCTTTATGGACAATCGTCAGGCTTTGGCGCCGGTTGGCAATGGCGTACTCAATTGCAGCGCGTACCAGTCGCTCCGTGCCTTGTTGCGATACCGGCTTGATGCCGATTCCGGAACTTTCCGGAAAGCGGATTTTCGCGTATTGAGCGGGGAAGTTAAGTTGCAACAATTGCAGAAAACGCAGATTGTCCGGACTGCCTTGTTCAAATTCGATACCCGCGTAGATGTCTTCGGTATTTTCGCGAAATATCACCATATCGACGGCATCCGGCCTTTTGACTGGCGACGGCACGCCCTTAAACCAACGCACCGGTCGCAAGCATACGTATAAATCCAACATTTGCCGCAATGCGACATTAAGAGAACGAATACCGCCACCCACGGGTGTGGTTAATGGGCCTTTGATGGATACCAAATATTCGCGACAGGCGTTAACCGTTTCGTCGGGCAACCAGGTATTGAATAATCGATGAGCTTTTTCGCCTGCATAAACTTCCAGCCAGTGGATTTGCCTAGTGCCGCCATAGACCCTAGCGATCGCCGCATCTAATACCCTGACAGTGGCACGCCATATATCGGGGCCGGTACCGTCGCCTTCCACGTAAGGAATGATCGGATAATCCGGGACAATCAATTTACCATTGCTAAAACTAATACGGCTGGCGTTTGACGGCGGGATGCGGTGATTCATGACGAGCTCCTAAAGATATTGGAAACTAGCAAGTTTGCATAATAACAAACGCTCAACAATTTACAGCACCCCCCACTTAAAAGCGCTGTCATTGACAACATTCTTTATTAAGAAACGCTTTGTTAACGGTTGCCGGTAGATAAGCACACCCGTAAAGCCTTATAATTCCTGCCTTGGGACAAAATCCACAACCCATGAATCTTTTAATTATTTTTTAAAGCTGGAGATTTCAATGCATAACGTGACGTTAATAAAAGGTGATGGAATTGGCCCTTCGATTATGGATGAGGCAGTTAAAGTAATCGATGCATCGGGCGTAAAAATTCACTGGGAAGAAGCTTATGCGGGCATGGCTGCTTTTGAAAAATTTGGCACACCGCTGCCTGATGAAACGATGGCATCGATTGATAGAACGCGCTTGGCGTTTAAAGGCCCGTTAACAACTGGCGTGGGCGGTAACGGCTTTAGAAGTATCAATGTGGCATTGCGGCAAAAATACGATTTATACGCCAACGTCCGCCCTGCCAAGAGCTGGCCTGGTGTAAAAACCCGTTACGAAGATATTGATATTGTCATTGTCAGGGAAAACACCGAGGGGCTTTATGCCGGTTTAGAGCATTACCTGACCCCCAAAAAAGACATTGCCGAAAGTTTGGCAGTAGTGACCAGAACTGGGTCTGAAAGAATCATCGAATATGCATTTCAATACGCGCGTGATAATCAGCGTAAAAAAGTTACCGTTTGTCACAAAGCCAATATTTTGAAATACAGCCAAGGCTTATTTTTAGATGTGGCCAGAGAAATCGCCCCAAAATATCCTGATATTCAATACGATGAAAAGATTATTGATGCCGCTTGTATGCACATGGTGATGAATCCGCATCAGTTTGATGTCGTGGTATGTACCAATATGTTTGGCGATATTTTGTCGGATTTAACTGCCGGTTTAGTCGGTGGCTTAGGTTTGATTCCAGGCGCTAATATCGGCAAAGATGCGGCACTTTTTGAAGCCGTACATGGCAGTGCGCCTGATATTGCCGGAAAAAATCTCGCTAACCCGACTGCGGTGATTATGGCTGGCGTAATGATGTTGCATCATTTGGGTGAACATGAAGCGGCAGACAAAGTACAAAATGCCGTGGAAAAAGTGGTTAATGAAGGTATTAATGTTACGCCGGATATTAACCCGCAGTCCAAAGTCGGTACGGTGGAAATGGGCAATGCCATTGTTGCTGCAATGCAGTAAATAAAAAAGGCGGTTTGCCCATCGGCAAACCGCCTAAGTTTTATCCGCGTTATATCAACACAGTCAGAGTTAACTATTCTGCTTAGTTTATCGCCAACATATTATCCAATGCGTGAATAGCGTACTTAGCATCTTCCGCAGGCACTGAAATCTGATTGACTACATGTCCTGCCACCAGGTTTTCCAGCACCCAAGCTAAATGTTGGGGATCAGTTCTGAACATGGTTGAGCACATGCACAAGGTTGGCGACATAAAATGTACGTTTTTACCTTGAGATTTGCATTCTTCATGCAAGCGATTAACCAAGTTTAATTCAGTTGCCACCAGCCAGCGGGTATTAGGTTCCGCCTCGCGCACAGTCTTTAAGATGTACTCGGTTGATCCGACATAATCGGCCTTTTGGACCACTTCAAAACAGGCTTCCGGATGTGAAATTACCTTGGTTTCCGGAAAACGTTGCTTAAAGTTATCGATTTGCTCAGGTTGAAAGACTTGATGCACCGAACAATAGCCACTCCACAGAATGATTTTTGCCTTACGAATTTCCTCTTCAGTCAATCCGCCCATCGGCTTGGTAAAATCCCAAACAACCATTTCATCCAGCGGAATACCCATGCGATAGCCGGTATTGCGGCCCAAATGTTGATCAGGAAAAAACAAAATCTTTGCCCGCTTAGCGAAGCTCCATTCCAGGATTTTTTGCGCATTGGATGAAGTACACACGATGCCTTCATGTTTGCCGCAAAACGCTTTAAGGTCGGCTGCGGAATTGATGTAAGTTACCGGAGTAACTTCATTTTCCACATCAAGCACCTGCGCCAATTCATTCCAACATTTTTGCACTTTGATCAGGTTGGCCATATCAGCCATGGAGCAACCGGCGGCCATGTCAGGCAATATGGCGATTTGATCAGGTCGAGACAATATATCTGCCACTTCCGCCATAAAATGCACGCCGCAAAATACGATGTATTCGGCATCGGATTCCGCCGCATTGCGCGATAACTTTAAAGAATCGCCGGAAAAATCCGCATGTTTAAACACTTCATCACGTTGATAATGGTGACCCAGTATCACGCAACGTTTGCCCAGCTTGGCTTTGGCGGCAACAATGCGGGCGTCGCATTCTTCATCAGTGAGTAATGCGTAATCTTGGATAGGTAAGGCGGTAGCAGTCATGTTTTATCAAAAGACAGTAGATTAAAGATTGGAATTTATCTTTTAAGAGTTATTTGCCCGATAAATCGAGTTAATTATGGAGCGGTAATTTGTACAACTGCAGCATTAAAAAGTATGCCGCTAGCAACCAGCATACCCAAAATAATAACAAGGGCAATGCCAATTATTTTAAGAATCTTTAT
>JAQTQN010000105.1:0-4719 GCA_028712225.1 Methylobacter sp. | reverse complement strand
GCCCGATAAATCGAGTTAATTATGGAGCGGTAATTTGTACAACTGCAGCATTAAAAAGTATGCCGCTAGCAACCAGCATACCCAAAATAATAACAAGGGCAATGCCAATTATTTTAAGAATCTTTATCCACAACAGTGCATCAACTTCTTTTTCTTCTTTCATTATTGAATCAGTAAACGTTGATGTTTATTAATTACAAAGAAGAGCAGCTGGGTCGCCGTTAAAACTCGCCTTAAAACGAGTTTTAACGGCGGCCGGGACTTTCTTAGAGCTTGGCCAACACTGCCGCAACTGTTTCGCCCATTGCTGCAGGAGTTGGACAAATAGTGACGCCCAGTTCTTTCAAGATAGCCACTTTTTCTGCAGCGCTTTCCCCCACTGAAGAAATAATCGCTCCGGCATGCCCCATACGACGACCTTCCGGTGCGGTTAATCCGGCAATATAAGCAATCAACGGTTTGGTCATGTGTTCTTTAGCATACAAACCGGCTTCTACTTCTTGAGGTCCGCCGATCTCGCCAATCATGATCACAACTTTAGTTTCCGGATCTTGCTCGAATATTTCCAGGATGTCGCGATGTGAACTGCCGTTGATCGGGTCGCCACCGATGCCCACAGAAGTAGACACGCCAATACCCAGTGCTTTCATTTGGTCAGCAGCTTCATAACCTAATGTACCGGAACGACCGACGATGCCGACATTACCTTGCATATAAATATGCCCGGGCATAATGCCTAACATGGCGCGCCCCGGACTGATGGTACCGGCGCAGTTAGGGCCGGTTAATACCATTCTTTCTTCTTTCGGGAAGCGGCGCAGAAAGTTTTTCACTTTCATCATGTCTTGGGTCGGGATGCCGTCGGTAATGGCGACGCAGTATTTAATGCCTGCGTCCGCGGCTTCCATAATGGAGTCTGCGGCAAATGCCGGTGGCACAAAGATGATACTGGCTTCGGCACCGACTTCATTGACCGCTTCTTTGACGGTATTAAAGACAGGACGGTCTAAATGCTTTTGGCCGCCTTTGCCCGGCGTGATGCCGCCAACGACATTGGAGCCGTAGTTGATCATATCCTGAGCGTGGAAAGTGCCGATTTTACCGGTAAAGCCTTGAACAATAATGCGCGTCGTTTCGTTAATTAAAATAGCCATCTGTTATCCCCTTAGCGTTCGTTTGCAACAACTTCATTACGTGCTTTCACTGCTTTTTCAGCCGCTTCAGCCAATGTTTCCGCCGTAATGATGGGCAAGCCGCTTTCAGCGATAATGCGCCGACCTTCTTCAACGTTGGTGCCTGATAATCTGACGATTAACGGGATTTTCATATCGATTTTTTTAACCGCTTCAACCACACCTTCAGCAATCCAATCGCAACGGTTAATACCGGCAAAGATGTTCACCAACATGGCTTTAACGCCTTTATCCGCCAACACTAAACGGAAGGCTTTTTCAGTGCGTTCCGCCGAAGCGCCGCCGCCGACATCCAAAAAGTTGGCAGGTTCGCCGCCGGCCAGCTTAATCATGTCCATGGTCGCCATCGCCAAGCCCGCACCGTTGATCATGCAACCGATGTCACCATCCAGACCGACATAGCTTAAGCCGCGATCGCCTGCTGCGGTTTCGCGGGGGTCTTCCTGCGTTTTATCGCGCAATTCGGCGACTTTGTGCTGGCGAAATAAAGCGTTATCGTCGAAGCCCATTTTGGCATCCAACGCGATTAATTCATCGTTGCTATTAATCACCAACGGGTTAATTTCCAGCATGTTGGCATCAAGATCACGCAGCGCGCGATAGCAACCTTTAATGGTTTTGACCGCGTGGCTTAACAATGCAGGCTCTAAGCCTAAGGCAAACGCCATCTCTCTGGCTTGATAATCCTGCAAACCTACTGCGGGCGAGATGTAAATTTTGGTAAGGGCATCGGGATTGTTTTCAGCCAGTTCTTCAATTTCCATTCCACCTTGCGCAGAGCCCACCATCACGATGCGCTCTGAACTGCGATCCACCAAAAAACTGAAATACAGTTCTTTAACAATGTTGGTGCCCGCTTCAATGTAAAGCCTACCGCAGACTTTGCCAGCCGGGCCGGTTTGATGTGTTACCAGTTTTTTTCCCAATAAAGCTTCGGCAGCCGCTTCAACTTCATCATGGGTAAAGCAAATCTTGATTCCGCCCGCTTTACCGCGCGCACCTGAATGAATTTGGGCTTTAACCGCCCAGACATTGCCGCCGATTTCTCTGGCGCGTTGCACCGCTTCTTCCGGACTATAGGCCAGGCCACCTTCGGCGATTTTAACGCCGTAGCCAGCTAAAAGTTCTTTGGCTTGATACTCATGAATATCCACAGCATCTCTCTCTTTAAGTTGTTATTTCGTTTTTGCAGCAATCGCTTCTGCTGCTCTCACCACGTTATTGGCCATTCTTTCGGAAGCCGCATCAATCAGGCGACCATCCAGTGCAGCGGCGCCTTTACCTTGCGCGGCGGCTTCTTTAAGCGCCACCAGAATGCGTTTGGCTTTATCAACTTCGGCCGCTGGTGGCGTAAACACTTCGTTAGCCAGTGCAACTTGAGAAGGATGAATCGCCCATTTGCCTTCACAGCCCAACGCAGCAGCTCTTCTTGCCGCCGCTTTAAAGCCTTCGGGATCTTTAATATCGCCGAATGGACCATCAATTGGGCGCAAGCCGTAAGCACGGCAAGCAACGGTCATGCGGCTGATGGCAGCGTGCCATTGGTCACCGGGATAATCAGGATTTAAGCCACCGATGTTGGTGGTTCTTGCGCGGTTGCTGGCAGCATAATCGGCAACGCCAAAATGCAGTGCTTCAAGACGACCGGACGCTCCGTTACGGGCGATGTCTTCAACATTGGCCATACCCAAGGCAGTTTCGATCAACGCTTCAATGCCGATTTTATGTTTCAGGCCTTGCTGCATTTCCAGTTGGCTAAGCATCGCTTCAACCATATAGACATCGGAGTAAACGCCGACTTTAGGAATCAAAACGGTTTCTAATTTTTCGCCACACTGCTCGACCAAATCAACCACGTCGCGCACCATGTATTGGGTATCCAAACCATTAATACGCACAGAAATGGTAATGCCATGTCCTTTCCAGTCCAGATCATTGATCGCTTGAATAACATTTTTTCTGGCGGTTAATTTGTCATCCGGAGCAACCGCATCCTCCAAGTCCAGAAAAATGAAATCCACGCCGCTTTTTAACGCTTTTTCAAACATTTCAGGGCTAGATCCGGGAACAGCCAATTCGCAACGTTGCACGCGCTGAACCGACGCTGTGTAGAGAGTATGACTCATTGATACCTTCCTAAAGATTGTAGTGAGCGCTGATTGTCAGCACTAAAACGGTTATCTCCAGCCTAAACCAGACATAAATCAACCGGGCATTTTACTTTTCGAGAATTCAAAGTCAATTTATAACACGTCTACTCAGTCTTGGCGCGCCGCAAACCTTGCCGATTTCGGGTGGCTATGTCATTATTGCTGCCTTTTTTGGGCTTTAGCATCCAAACCGCCCATCTTAAAAAACACCCACTTTCATTCAATTCCTAAACAAAGAGGCAACCCCATGGCTGGTCGTAACCACCTATTCATACCTGGCCCAACTAATGTGCCGCACGAAGTGCTCAGTGCCATGCATATTCCTATGGAAGATCATCGTTCACCGGTGTTTCCTAAGCTGCTGACGCCTCTTTTACAGGATTTGAAAAAAGTCTTCAAAACTGAAACGGGTCAAGCGTTCATCTTCCCGGCAACAGGTACTGCAGGCTGGGAAGTTGCTCTGACCAACATCTTAAATCCCGGCGATAAAGTGTTAATTTATCGTTTTGGTCAATTCAGCCACTTGTGGGCTGAAATGGCTAAACGCCTGGGTTTTGATGTGGAAATTCATCAAGAAACTTGGGGCAAAGGTATTCCTTTAGACAAAATCGAAGCGCGTTTAAAAGAAGACACCAAACACGAAATCAAAGCCGTTTTAGCCACGCATAACGAAACCGCTACCGGCGTCACCAGCGACATCGGCGGTATACGTAAAGCATTAAATGCCGCCAATCACCCTGCCATGTTGTTCGTTGACGGCGTTAGCTCCATTGCCAGCTTGGACTTCCGTATGGATGAATGGGGCGTTGACGCTGCCATCAGCGGTTCACAAAAAGGTTTCATGTTGCCTGCAGGCGGCGCTTTTCTGGCATTCAGCCAAAAAGCCTTAACAGCTGCGGAAACATCTACTTATCCGCGTTGCTTTTTGGATTTGAAAGACCAAGCCAATGCCAACAAAGACGGCTACACACCTTATACGCCTAACCTGCCGTTGCTATACGGTCTTCGCAAATCATTGGATTTGTTATTAGAAGAAGGCTTGGAAAATGTTTACGCTCGTCACTATCGTCTAGCTGAAGGCGTTCGTAAAGCCGTTGCCGCTTGGGGTTTAACTCAGTGCGCGCAGCCTGGATTTGAATCAAACACAGTAACCGCTATCGTTGTGCCGGAAGGCAAAGATGCCAAGACAGTTATCAGCATCGCTTTCAGCAAATACAACATCTCACTGGGTGCCGGTTTGTCAGAAGTTGCCGGTAAAGTATTCCGCATCGGCCATGTCGGCGATATGAATGATGTTTCTTTGCTGGGCGCTATTGCCGGTGTAGAAATGGCATTGCTGGACAGCGGCATTGACATCAAGCCAGGCAGCGGCGTTG
>JAQTQN010000104.1:5859-9397 GCA_028712225.1 Methylobacter sp. | reverse complement strand
GATTCTTGGCGGAGTTCGCGTTGGGTCGTCAGCAATTTTCGGACTTGTTGGACACCTTCGTTTTCACGAATGTTTTCCAATGTCTGGGGAAACTCATCCAGCATCAACACGATAGGGCGCCCCGGCTCCAGGCTTTCAAGCAAACGGCAAAACTCGGCGTGATAATCCAGCGCCTTCGCATCGCCGAAACGCACGCTTTTACCCAATTCTTGAATGTTGATACTTTTGAACCAGCTGGTGATATTCCAACCCAAGGCTTCCCAATGATTCAGAAAGTTTTGATCCACCAAATGAGAAATCAGCTTTCGATAAAATTCGTCGACAGTATCCAACGATTCAACAATTAAATAGCTAGGCAGGAAAGCATCGGGAGCGTTTGCCTCCAAGTGTTGCATCAACTGGGTTTTACCGATGCGCCGATGACCACTGAGGATGACGTGTTCACCACTGGTGAGGCGATCTATAAGGGTTTCGAGCACATCGAGCAAGGGCTGATACTTAGGCATGGCGAGATCCTGACAATAAATTTGTTGTTAATATATTAGGCAATAAATTTATTGTCAAATTTTATAACAATAAGTTTATTGTTATAAAATTAAAAGCCATGCTGATTCCAGTAACATCAATGAGAGACAAAATGGGCTTGTGAATAAAACTGATGGCTTTAGTGCATGAGGCGCTTAGGCATTAATTCAGCGCGATAGCGCTTTATATTGAGGAGCTTGGAGTCTTTGTCTTTGCTTGACGACGTACCTAAGTACCAGCCGTAACCATTGCGATTCTGGTTAGACCGCTACGGCATGGTAATGTTGAACAAAAGTTACTTTTAAATACCGGGCACAAAAAGATTCCGCCGCTGAAAAAAATATAAGCACACCATCGCCATCACCGCGCCGCTAGTATCCGCCAGCCAATCCATGACATCTGAAGATCGACCTTCGACAAAGGATTGATGCCATTCGTCTGACGCCCCGTATAAACTACAAAACAGAATGCTGATTAAAGCCAGTACAATGGGTGACTTGCCAATATGCCTGAAACTGCGGCAGGCGAATGTTGCCATAATAAAATAAGCACCCGCGTGGTTGATTTTGTCTTGGAATTCGACGCCCCACCAAGTGGGCGCGGGCAGGGATTGTTGGTCGGACAACCAATAAATAAACAGGCAATAAAGCAGTAATGCACTTAGGTCGAAATATTTAGTCATAGGGTCAACGTGTAAAGGTAATGAATAACGTATTTGATTTTGCCGCTGCGTGTTTACATCGCACAAATATTGATGAAAAGCTGGCGCTAACGCACCAAGCTTGGCAATTATTACATAACGGCGAGCTAAAGCTTAGCCCGTCTTGCCCGCCCTTGCCAATTGAGCAGGTGAGTTTTCCTGATAGCCCTGAGTTGCTGGCGCCGCGCAATATGCCTAATCGCAAATTGACTAACCCCCAAGGCGTGGCGGCGTTTTTTCATGCAATTGCGCATGTTGAATTTATGGCGATTTATCTGGCCTGGGACATGCTGTACCGGTTTCGTGGCATGCCCGAGCAATTTTATATGGATTGGCTGCAAGTCGCCGATGAGGAAGCACAGCATTTCGAGTTAATCAGAACTCATTTGCAGGCCTTAAACATCCAGTACGGCGATTTGCCTGCGCATGGCGGTTTATGGGATCACGCCAAAGATACCTCTGATGATTTATTGGCCAGGCTGGCGATGGTGCCGCGCTGCATGGAGGCACGCGGTTTGGATGTGACGCCTGCGATTATCGAAAAATTTGCCAACTTGGGCGATCAAGCCAGCGTGACGTTGTTAACACGAATTTTGACTGACGAAATCGGCCATGTGGCGCTGGGGTCGAAGTGGTTTAGTGTTGTCTGTCAGCAACGCGGAATGGAGCCTGACGGCACTTATCAAGCGCTGATCACGCAATACTATATTGCCGGTAAACCTAAAGGTCCGTTTAATAGAGAGCTACGTAAACGTGCCGGTTTTTCAGATGTCGAGCTGGATTGGCTGGCCGCGCCATAGGGTGGATTTATGACTGAACTTAATCTTGATATAACGCCGACGCTAGCCGTGCTTGATCAAGATGGCGAGCGTTCTGTGCAACTGTCAGGCGTATGGAATCTGCGCGGTTTGACTGCGGAACCTGCATTGACACAGAAAATTACCCGATTGGTTAACGATAACAAGGTTAAGCATTGGGACATGCAAAATGTTGAGGTGCTGGATAATGCGGCGGCATTAATGCTTTGGCAAGCCTGGGGTAATCGCTTGCCGGAAGGCTTGCAACTTCGTCCTGAACATCAACGCCTATTCGAGCGTTGGCAGGAACAAGTCTTGCCGCCACTGCGGTCAGCAAAAATTCAGCTATGGCCGGTATTGCAAAAGTTGCTCAAAGACTTTTGGATTCAGTTGTTGGATGTAGTGTTTTTGCTGGGCCAGTTATTTTTAGACATAACCTATTTACTGCGGCATCCAAGTGAAATTCCTTGGGCGGAGATCTCAATCACCATTTATGAATCCGGCGTTCGGGCGTTGGGGATTACCGCGCTGGTAGGGTTTTTGATTGGTATCGTGCTGAGCTATTTGTCGGCGTTACAGTTAAAGATCTTCGGCGCGGAAATTTATATCATCGATATTTTGGGCTTAAGCATTATTCGGGAGCTGGGGCCGTTGCTGGCGGCAATCCTGGTTGCCGGTCGTTCCGGTTCGGCGATGACCGCACAAATCGGCATCATGCGCGTGACGGAAGAGCTGGATGCATTATCGGCCATGGGAATCTCGCATTCCGTGCGGATAATTTTACCGAATGTGGCAGCATTAACGCTGATAATGCCGCTGATCAGTATTTGGACCGATGCCGCGGCACTCATCGGCGGCATGTTTTCCGCGCAAAACACCTTGGATATTAGCTATCAACAATTTTTCTTTAAATTGCCCGATGTGGTGCCTTTAGCTAACGTGTTTATCGGCATAGGTAAAAGCGCGGTTTTTGGTTTAATGATTGCTTTAATCGCGTGCCATTTTGGCTTTCGGATTAAGCCCAATACTGAAAGCTTAGGTAATGAAACCACCAATTCGGTGGTTGCCGCCATTACCGTCGTGATTATGATCGATGCGGTATTTGCCATTTTATTTATGGGCGTGGGCATGCCATGAGTAATGATTTTGCTATCAGTATCGAGCATGTCTGGACGCGCTTTGGTGACAAAGTGGTTCATAAAGATGTCAGCCTTAATTTGGAACGCGGCGAGATATTGGGCTTGGTTGGCGCTTCCGGCTGCGGTAAAACGACGCTATTACGAGAAATTATCGGCTTACAGATACCCAGTGAAGGCGAGGTGTTTGTAATGGGGCAATCGTTAAAAAAGATCACCGCCGGTCATGGGCAACGCTTGCGCAGTGATTGTGGCGTGTTGTTTCAAAAAGGTGCGTTGTTTAGCGTGCTGGATGTGTTTGATAACATCGCGTTCCCGTTACGTGAAGTCGGCGTTAAGGATGAGGAGTTGATTAGCCGCTTGGTGTTTATGAAATTGGC
>JAQTQN010000104.1:0-5759 GCA_028712225.1 Methylobacter sp. | reverse complement strand
ATTGTTTTAAGTAGGAGCGTATACGCAACCTTAAGGCTCAAAGGCGTGACCGGCTTAACGCAGATTCAGCTGGAAGATAACGATAAGGTGCAGGAGGCGATTCCGCCGGGTGATATTCCTGATCGGCGAATTCCTTTGTTGCCATCATTGACTGACCGGTTGATGACCTCAGGTGAAGAAATACTGCATAAGGCTGATCGACTGATGGTGGCTTTAGGCCAGGTATTGAGTGACGATAACATCCAGAATATCGCTGGTATTCTCGATAATTTAAAAGGCCTGACCGCCAAACTAGGCGAGTTGCAAAAAAGTGTTGATGCGGCGTTAGCGGACGTTCCGTTATTAACTAACGATGCGCGCGGCACACTCAAAAACATTAATAAACTGACTGCGGACCTGCAAGGTTTGACGAAGGAAGTCAAAGCACTCAGTAGTAAAACCAGCAAACTCGCGGATACCGGTCAAAGCGCAGGCAACTTTGCGTTGCAGACGACCTTGCCGAAAATCAATGATCTGCTGATTGAGCTACACGGCACCAGTCAACAGATTAAACGGGTTGCTACCATGCTGGAACATAATCCCCAAGAACTGCTGTTAGGTCCAAGCAAACAGGATCGAGGCCCCGGCGAACCAGGCTATGAGGCTCCAAAATGAAAACGCTTCTGACAACCCTAGCGTTATCGCTATTAACTATTGGCTGCACACCGAATGCCAGACAGCCGGACGCACATGACTTTGGTCAAGACTCAAGCAAAACGGTTGCAATTAACATTGAACAAAAACCGGCGATTAACGTCGATGCCCCATCGTGGCTTTGGGATAATCGAATTCGCTATCGACTGCTTTTTTCTGCACCCAGCCAAGTCAGGTTTTATGGTCAAGATGTGTGGATTGCTTCGCCGCCGGAATTATTTCAGCAAAAACTTATTGCCGGCGGGGGTGGCTTTAATTATCGGTTATTGGTGAAATTGCAAACGTTTGAGCAGCAATTTGATGCCGCGGATAAAGCGCGCGTAGTACTGCATTTTTCGGTCGATGCATATTCTGCAGACAATACCCAAAAAGTCGCTACGCAAGAATTTAGATTGGAACAGCCGAGCAAAACGCCAGATGCTAAGGGCGCAATTAGCGGCTTTGCTGATTTAACACAACAAGCGGTCAGCAAGATTCAGGGCTGGTTGTCGGAATTACCGAAGAGCTAAAGCTAATCAATAGAGCAAAAAAAACCTCCCAATGCTTTAGCAGAGGGAGGTTAAAAGTAACAGATTCCAAAGGGATCTGAATTTCACACTACGAGGAGGTACATGAAACTGGTGAAAAGTCCTATTCAATATTGATAAAAGGGACTTGTTTAACTTGGTGCTAACTATAGTCGCGGCTGTATTTGTTTACAATACAGCTAACAATTAACAAAATGTTTCATATATGTTGATAGTCGATTATTCCTCCTGTTATTTATACTTTCGAATCCTACCCATTGGTGTTTTAGCAAACACTTCAACCTTGTCTTAAAGCAAACAGAACATGAACCACTCGATACTCTATGCTCTCGATTTTGATGGCGTTATTTGCGACAGCGCGGTAGAAACCGCAATCACCGGCTGGAAAGCTGCGAACCACATTTGGGGGGATATGTCCGACGCTGTGCCGCAAGCAATGATTGATCAATTTCGTTTAGTCCGGCCGATCATTGAAACCGGCTACGAAGCCATCTTAGCAATGCGTCTGCTGCATTTAGGCGAGTCGCCTGAGACGATTACTAGCGGCTATGCCAGTAAAATTGACACTCTATTGCAGCAGGCTCAGGTCACACCTGACGATCTGAAAAAGCTTTTTGGGGAAACCCGAGATGCCTGGATAGCAAATGATTTGGCGGATTGGGTCAATATGAATCCGCTGTTTTCAGGTGTTGCGGAAAAATTGCAGCAGTTGGGGCAGCAAGCGTTCTGGGTGATTATTACTACTAAACAAGAACGTTTCGTTAAACAAATTCTGCAAGCTAACGCCATCGACTTGGCTGATGACAAGATTTTTGGCTTGGATCGTAATATGAGCAAGCCGGAAGTACTAACGCAATTACTGAAAACCCATCCGGATAAAACGATTTATTTTGTCGAAGATCGACTACCTACGTTATTGAACGTCAGAAAGATTGAAGCCTTAGCGAACGTTAACCTGATTTTTGCGCTGTGGGGATACAACACCGCTGACGACAAAGCCGTTGCCGCGCAACTGGGTTTAATCGGGCAGGGGCTGGAAGAGTTTTTGGTGTTGTAGAATTTAGCGATGCGCTCTTGAACCCGATTCTTCGGAGTCAAGAGCGCTCTATGCGAGCTAACTTAGACTGGATTTTTTAAGAAAAAAACTTACTGGCATTAATCAACGTATTAACAATGCCCCAACCCATCGGAATTCCTACCGCCAACCAAGCGAGCCATACCAGTAGCGGGTGGCTGCGGCTGGTGGAAGCGATTTCTTCGTCATCATCATGAGCATGTATTTTTTTGTACTCCAGGCTTTTTTCGGCTGCCAGTTCGGCATCGGACATAAACCATTTATCCGCAACCGGCCGAATCAATAAATTGCAGATAAAGCCTATCGTTAACAAACCGGCCAAGATCAGCATGGTCTGGTTGTAGACCTGCTCACGAGGTAAGCCTAAGCCCAACTGATATTCGCGCATATAGTTGACCACCACCGGGCCTAAGATGCCCGCAGTTGCCCAGGCTGTCAGTAAACGGCCATGTATCGCCCCGACCATTTGCGTACCGAATAAATCGGCAAGATAGGCCGGTACGGTGGCAAAACCGCCGCCGTACATGCTTAAGATAATGCAGAACGCCACGACAAATAAGGCTTTGTTGCCCGCCATCGCCAAACTGGGAATGCTGATATACAGCAAACCGCCGAACACGAAGAACACAAAAAAAGTCAATTTGCGGCCCAGCAAATCCGACGAACTGCCCCAGGCAAACCGGCCGCCGATATTAAACAGGCTCAATAATGCGGTAAAACCCGCGGCTACACCGGCAATCGCTGCCAATTCGGCTTTATCCAGCTGGGCAAAGGGCTTATCGACACCGATCAACAGGCCGCCGAACACTTCCTGCAACATCGGCGAGGACATGCCGATCACGCCGATACCAGCGCTGACATTCATGCACAACACCGCCCACACCAGCCAGAATTGCTTGATCTTAAAGACATTTTTGACATGCACATGGCCGTGCGTGACCAGTGCTTTGCTTTGTTCAGGAGCCGGTGGCTTCCAGCCGGACGGTTGCCAGTTGTGGGCCGGTACCCGGTAACTTAACGCGCCTGACATCATGAATACGAAGTAAATTAATGCCATTGCAATCAATGTTTGCATAACGCCGACGTCGGTTTCAGTGGCAAATATTTTCATCAGTACAGCCGCCAACGGCGAACCGATCATCGCACCGCCGCCAAAGCCCATAATTGCCATGCCGGTGGCCATGCCGCGCCGGTCGGGAAACCATTTGATTAGCGTCGACACCGGCGAGATATATCCCAGCCCCAAACCCACGCCGCCAATAACGCCGGAGCCCAGCAGCATGATCCAAAACTGATGCAGATAAATGCCCAGAGCGGAAAGCAGCATGCCGCCGCACCAGCATAAGGCACTGACCACACCGGCTTTACGCGGCCCGACACGTTCCAGCCAACCGCCCCAAATTGCCGCTGACGACCCTAATAATACAAAAAACAAGGTGTACATCCAGCCTAATGTGGCAATACTCCAATCGCAGTTGGTCACAAACAGCTCTTGGAAAAAACCGGTTTCCGCGCCGCATTTAACACTTTCTTTAATGCCGATAGCTTTTGACAGTGGCAGCCAAAATACCGAGAAGCCATAAGCCATGCCGATACATAAATGCACGGCTAAAGCGGCTGGAGGCAGCAGCCAGCGGTTAAAGCCGGGACCTGCGATAGTACGTTCTTTGGATAAGAAACCGGGTGTAGTAGTTTGAGTCATGAAATGGTTTAGGGACTTGTTGAGTTAGTGGTTGATTTTAATGTACTCAGGGCATCTTAGCGGGATAACCATTTGAGTAAGGTTTCAAAGAGTAAGTCTGGAGTTACCGGCTTACTCAGAAAATCGTTCATACCTACGCTAAGACATTTCACTCTATCTTCATCAAAGGCATTAGCTGTCATGGCGATAATGGGGACTGTTTCACGACCAACGATTTTGCGGATCGCGGTGGTTGCTCCCAGACCGTCTTGTTTCGGCATTTGTACGTCCATCAGGATGGCGGCGTAGGCATTTTCCCAAGCCAATCGGACCGCCTGCTTACCATTCTCGGCAAGATCTACGGATAATCCAACACTTTTTAGTAACATGAGTGCAACGTCTTGATTTAGCGGCTCATCTTCTACCAGCAAGATACGCTTGCCATGATGCTCCCGGTTAAGGATGGCGCTGGCTTTCTCTGCCAGGACAGTGTCGGTTTCAATAGTCAGCGGATCACCTTTGCCTAGTTGTACGTCCAGCCAGAAAGTGGAGCCTTTGCCGGACTTACTTGTCACGCCAACATCCCCGCCCATCAGCAGCGCGAGTCGCCGGTTGATAGCTAACCCCAGGCCGGTGCCGCCGTATTTACGCGTAGTGGTATTGTCTGCTTGTTCGAAGGCATTAAAAAGCCGGGCCTGGTCTTCCGGCAAAATACCGATGCCGGTATCGATAACCTCAAAGCGTAATAAGTAACCATCCGTTGTTTCCTCAAGAACGTGGCCTTGCAAGGTAATACTGCCGTGCTCGGTAAATTTGACGGCATTACTAAGATAATTAACCAAGGCTTGTGAAAGCCGGTTGAAGTCGCCGTGTAGCACTTTTGGCAGGTCGGAGATTTTGATCAGTAAATTTAGCCCTTTTGCTGTGACTGCGTTGTCGAACATGGCTGTAATATTCGACAAGAGCTTGGTGAGGGTGAAATCCTGTTCTTCAAGTACGAGCTTACCGGCGTCAATTTTGGATAGATCAAGAATGTCGTTTATAAGCCCAAGCAGATGATTCCCTGAACTGGATATTTTGTCGAGCTGCTCGATTTGCTTTGGCGTACAGTTGCTGTGGCGCAGCAGGTAAGTCATCCCCAGAATACCATTCAGCGGTGTTCGGATTTCGTGACTCATGTTGGCAAGAAAATTTGCCTTGGCCAGGGTGGCAACTTCGGCAGCTTTTTTGGCAAGAATACGCTCGGACAGGTCGACGAGCATGATTTGGTATTCAGGTCCATCGGCACCATTCATTTGCTGAAAAACCAGATGGACTTGAATCAGTGTGTTATCTGCACGGAGAATTGCTAATTCACAAGATTGTTCGTTACTCGATTTTTTGGCTTGCAAATAAAAGCGATGCCAGCGGTCGCGATCTTCTGTTGCGATATAGTGTACTAAACGGTTATTGATCAAATGATGGCGATTAACGCCAAAAAGTTTGGTAGTGGTCAGGTTGGCCTCGACAATCAGGCCATGCTCGGAGAGGGTAAGGTAACTTACCGGTGCGAAGTCAAAGAGCCGGAAATAGCGGTCACGGGAGGCTTCCAGCTCATGTTGTGCCCGGCGCAACTCTTCGTTCTGCATTTCCAGCTCGATCTGATGAACTTGGAGCTCGTGCTGCATTTCTTCAATCGACAACGCCGGATTTTTCTCAGCCGACTTACTTAGAAGTTGTTGTTCGGCTGATGATCGAATTAATTGATCCTTCATGCGGTTTACCGGGTAAACAAAATGATTAG
>JAQTQN010000103.1 GCA_028712225.1 Methylobacter sp. | reverse complement strand
GACCACCGGAATTGATCCAGCGACGAGGTTTATCAAATGGATAATATTGAGCCGCCCACATTTGATGTTGACCGACATCAGAGGTGACATAGGCGTCACCTTTGGTCACTTCATAGAGTTGCTCGATGACATATTGCGGTTTAATTAATCGGCTTTCGCGATCGAACTCAAGGCAATGCACACTGCGCCACTGATCAATTTGTTTCCACCAGGTTTCCAACGCTTTTTTGCTTGGTTTCTTTTTGCTTTCAGCGAGCATTTCCAGCATTTGGTCCAAAACCGGTTTAACGCTACCGACGATAGGCACGTCGACTCTGACGGTTTTGGAAATAGAAGCGGGATCAACATCTATATGAACAATTTTCGCGTACGGGCAAAACTCATCAAGCTTACCGGTAACGCGATCATCAAAGCGTGCGCCAACGGCCAATATGACATCACTTTCGTGCATCGCCATGTTGGCTTCATAAGTACCATGCATACCTAACATGCCGACAAACTGGGGGTCAGTTGCAGGATAAGCGCCAAGGCCCATCAAAGTGTTAGTCACCGGAAAGCCAAGCGTTTTAGCTAATTCAATCAATTCTTTGCTGGCTTCGCCTAAAACAACGCCGCCACCTGAATAAATAATCGGTCTTTCAGCAGCCAGAAGTAAATCCACTGCTTTTTTAATCTGGCCTTTATGCCCGGTAGTTGCCGGATTATAAGAGCGCATGACGACTTTTTTAGGATATTTGTAAGGCACCTTAATTCGTGGGTCGGTAATATCTTTTGGAATATCAACGACTACTGGCCCAGGACGACCGGTGGTCGCAACATGGAAAGCCTTTTTGATGGTTTCTGCCAGCTGGGTGACGTCTTTTACCAAGAAATTATGTTTTACGCAGGGCCGGGTAATACCCACCATATCGACTTCTTGGAAAGCATCGCTGCCGATCACCGGTAATGACACCTGCCCGGAAATCACTACTAAAGGAATGGAATCCATATAAGCCGTGGCAATACCGGTAACAGCATTGGTAGCCCCAGGCCCGGAAGTGACCAAAACCACACCAGGCTTTCCGGTCGCACGCGCGTAGCCGTCGGCCGCATGCGTGGCTCCCTGCTCGTGGCGAACAAGAATATGTTTGACATCATCTTGCTGAAAAATGGCATCGTACAAATGCAGCACAGCGCCGCCTGGATAGCCGAAAATATATTCTACGCCTTCGTCCTTAAGGCTCTGAATGACAATTTGTGCGCCGTTTAGCTCCACATTAATATCCTCAATAAACTGACAGTAGATTGTTACTTTGATGCCGATTATATGCGTTTTTTAAAATTCATTACCAAATTACTTGGTTAAAAACGGCGACACGGGGACGTCTGCGTTAGACGATGTATTCGAATCATTTTAACCGGTTCCTGGAAAAAATGTAATTGCCAACTTAGGCGTCAATTAGCCTGCAAGCCAAGAATTTCGTGGTAAGGCAAGTGGAAAACCAAGGTACAAATATGATTAAAACAAACCAAGCTAGCAGTTTAAATTGATTAAACACAACGCTTACGCCGAAAACTCTACTTCATAGCCGGTAAATTTGCGGATATTAATTACACCGGTATCCAACAACAGATATTGCCCTTTAATACCGTGTAAAACGCCTGAAACTTCCGGATTTTTATCAAAGTTGAAGGAGTTAATTTTGCTCGGATAATGCTCGACTGGGAACGTTATATCCACTGGCTGCGCGTCGACTAAAAATTCAATAGCCTGTTCACCAAAACGTTGGCAAATCGCATCAAGCTCTTGCTTACATGTTTTTATTAATTCATCTCTTTTTGCCGGCAAATCAATGGGCTGAACATTATTTTTAAGCATTTGCTGCCAACTGGTTTTATCGCTGACATGTTTGCCGATCATCACTTCGATCAAGCCGGAAACATATCGCGAAGGCACTTTAAAAATCGGCAATGCTTGCACCGCACCTTGATCAATCCAACGAGTAGGAAGTTGTGTTTGCCGGGTAATGCCTACCTTGATGCCGCTGGAATTAGCTAAATAAATAATATGCGGCTGAAAACAAAATTGCTCTCCCCAGCTAGGCTCTCGGCAAGTTCCGGCGGCAAAGTGGCAAGTTTCCGGTTTCATAATGCACATATCGCACTGTGCCAATGACGTAAAACAAGGATAACAGTAACCCTGGTTAAAGCTTTTTTTGACGGCCCGCTGACAATGAATACAGGTTATCTTGCCGGTAAATTTAAGCTTAATAGACTGCCCAATCAATCGATTTAAGGGAACCAGCTGATCGCCTAGCGGTAATTGATACTCAACCGGCGAATTCAAAATTACGCGCATTTTCTCTAATTGTCCCTGCATTGTTCTGGCTTTCCTCTGATTAAAGCTGATAACAGCTGATATAATGTCATTATTTTACCATTCACTCCACGAGGACAGCCCATGTCACTAATGAACGTCAAGTCTGGCATTAACGTACCCGACGATATCAATGTAGTTATCGAAATTCCGGCTTTTAGCGATCCGGTCAAGTATGAAATTGATAAGGACACCGGCGCGTTAACGGTAGACCGTTTCATGGGCACCTCAATGCAATATCCAACCAACTACGGTTATGTACCGCATAGTCTTTCTGATGATGGCGATCCGGTCGATGTGTTAGTGATTACGCCCGCGCCATTATTGAGTGGCTGCGTGATTCGGTGCCGCCCGATTGGTATTTTGAAAATGACTGATGAAGCTGGCGGCGATGCCAAGGTGTTGGCAGTACCTGTTCCTAAATTAACGCCGTTTTATAATCGCGTTACTACCTATGAAGATATTCCTGAAGACAAATTAGCCAAAATCGTCCATTTCTTTCAACATTACAAAGACTTGGAGCCTGGCAAATGGGTAAAAGTCGATGGCTGGTATGGCATTGACGACGCTCGTGAAGAGATTCTTTCAAGCATCGCACGCTATAACGCTGAAGAGAAAAAACCACTGTTCTAAAAGAAGCACTGCTTTAGTCTTTCGGCAGCCCACCACCAGCGTAGCTTACGTTCGTGGTGGACATGTCGCAGCCCACGAAGGCCGCTAACACAGGGATTTTGACGCTATGTTAGCGAGATTGTTTTGCCGGTGGCGAAGCAAAAGGTCGGGCCAGCGGCTCACCGACGAAAATACCCTGCCCAGGCTCCCAAACACTCTTCCAATAAGCTTCAATCAACGTATTGCCGCGCAGATAATATTGCAGCAACACACCTGGATGAGGAAACTTAGCCGGATAATTACACGGCTCGACGACAGCACCGTAAGTCGCCGTCGCCCCCGCTTTAATCCACTCCAAAATATTCATTTGATCGCTGCCGGTTAATATCCCGCCTGCAGAAGTTAAGTGGTCGGCAACAGCGCCCGGCAGGTAGGTGTTTTTGTCTATGTCCGGCACATGCATCAAGCCGGTAAAATAAAACATCACATCCGCTTTTCCAGTAATAGCATTCTGTTCCAGATAATTTACCGGCCATAGCCCTGAAAACGCCTTGGCCACTTCCGGAAAATAAGCAGCACGGGAACTACGCGCCTGGTCCGTGGTTTTTAACAAATACGCCGATCCTTGCGGCCGGGTAAAATCCGCCGCAACGCCTCGATCAACCAATTGCTTAACTTCATCAAACGAATGTCCAGCCAAAGTCATGGTGGGGCGCCACTGGTAATCGGCAAAGGGTTTCTGACTATCGGAGGCAAAATACGGACTCTTGCGGGTTTCCTGACAGACTTTCGCACAAAATGCCTGATCAAAACCGGCCGCGAAGGCGGTAGTGATCGACATACAATCCACTCGAAACGGTTTTAGCCAGGTCAAAACAAAAGCCTGTACTTGTTTGGGTGTTTTCACATCTACCTGCCGCTTAACAGCTGCAAAGTCTTTTTGAGACAGCGCATTGGAACTTGCATCGAAGCGAATATGAATCATATTCGCCGACGGAATTTGCCGTTTGCTTTGGTAATAATCGGCAATGCGCACACTTAACGGATCGGCGTCATTGACAATAACGGCCAGTTGTTTTGCTGTCAGCCCTGATAATGGTTGGTAAAGAGGAGAAATCTTTGCATACCCAATATTGCTAAATAACATCAACAACGTCAGCGCGAACATAAATAGGCTAATAGGCTTTATCACCATCTAAATCCTTTCAATTTAACAAGTTGTATAGCCATCGGTGTTTTTTGACACCCAGCGTTCTTGATCTGAGTCTAGCAGCTCTTTTTTCCAAAATGGCGCTTTCGATTTCAGTGCTTCCATAATGTAGCGGCTGGCATCAAAAGCCTCGCCTCGGTGCGCTGACCACACGACCACCAACACAATCGCCTCGTCGGGCAAAATAGCGCCTACCCGATGCACAATCAGCGTATCTAAAAGCTGCCATTGTGCCTGAGCGTCGGCAATAATTTTTGCCAGTTGTTTTTCGGTCATTCCAGGATAATGCTCAAGAGTCATCCCCTTAACTTGATCACCCTCATTAAAATCGCGCATCGTGCCGACAAATACGCTGGTCGCACCAATTTTACCGGCCAACGTCGATAACGCACTCTGTTGGTACGTGTGTATTTCCTGCCAGGGGTCAAAACCATCCGGGCAAATTTTTATCAGCATATTTAACCTCCTGTCACCGGCGGAAAAAAGGCCACTTCATCACCCTCTTTAACTGGACTATCCAACTCGACATAGTCCATGTTGACCGCTGCCAGAATGTTATCGGGTAGCGTTTCATCCGGATTAGCAGCACACCATACCGACCTGACTGTCGATAATTTTGAACTGTCCAAAGTGTCCTCCGCACGTCCTACACGGTCTTTCAGGCTGGCAAAATAACGTACTTTGATAGACATGATCATTCACGCGCTGGTTAAAAAAATGGATAATGGCTTTTTGTTAGCAATTCTACCGCCAATGACCCACACTCCGCATTTTAATCAGGCTGGCGAAGCACACATGATCGACGTGGGCGCTAAAGCCATCACGCAACGGGTAGCTGTTACCGAAGGTTTCATCGAAATGCAGCCTGAGACACTGCGACTTATCATTGCCGGCGAGCACAAAAAAGGCGATGTGCTCGCTGTGGCAAGGCTTGCCGGGATTATGGCCAGTAAAAAGACCTCAGATTTAATTCCGCTTTGTCACCCTCTGCCCATTACTCACGTAGAGGTCAACCTGACGCCAGAGCCTGATAACCACAGGGTACGCTGCCAAACTACAGTAAAAACCAATGGTCAAACCGGTGTAGAAATGGAAGCATTAACAGCTACCCAAATTGCCCTGCTTACCATTTATGACATGTGCAAAGGGGTTGATCGCGGCATGGTCATTCAGTCAGTACAATTACTGGAAAAAGACGGCGGTAAAAGCGGACATTGGCAACGCTGAAACTTTTTTTCACCATGCTATGCTTGTTGTCAAAACCATGGTCGGTCAATTTTTTGACTTCTTGCCATGAAATTCTGATCCGCGTTACCCCATTAATCGAATAGAGATAAATATGACGATAACATTAAAAGAATTAGCCGATTTTTGCGGCGCCAGCCTGGTAGGCGGCACGGAGGCAACGGTAATTCATTCGGCCGCTGACATTACTTCTGCAGGAAATGGCCAGGTAACCCAATTAACCAACAGCCGCTATGCTCACCATCTGAAAAACTCAACTGCGTCAGCATGCATCATCGGCGAGAATTTCCCTGTCACTGATGTCCCGGAAAACGTAGCTTTATTAATCTGTACTGATCCGGAACTTAGCTTTATTAAAGCAGTTGAATTACTCCACCCTGAACGATCTTACCTGCCGGGCATCGCACCACGAGCCGTAGTTGAAGCGAATGTTGTGTTGGGTAATGCCACTTATGTAGGCCCATACGCAATCATTGGGGAGCAATCTCGAATTGGTGATGGCAGTGAAATTTTAGCGGGCGCCTACATCGGCAAAAACGTCAAAGTCGGCAGCAACTGCCGGATTTACCCATACGCGGTAATTTATGATGACGTAGAGATTGGCGATAACGTTATCATCCACTCAGGAGCAATTATTGGTGCCGACGGTTTCGGCTATAAATTCAGGAATGGCCAACATGTCAAAGTGCCGCAAGTCGGCAATGTCGTCATTGGCAATAATGTCGAAATCGGTGCGAATACCTGTGTGGACAGAGGTGCGTTGGGCAGTACGGTCATCGGTGCGGGCAGCAAAATAGACAACTTGGTACAAATCGGCCACAACAATAAAATTGGCCAGGGCGTAATCATGTGCGGATTAACCGGCGTATCCGGTTCTTGCAATATTGAGGATTATGCCATTTTGGCCGGTAGCTCGGGTGTTGCCGACCATGTCACTATTGGTCGCGGCGCAGTGATCATGGCTCGTTCCGGGGTAGCAGGAAACGTTGCGGCCGGTTCGCAAATGTTTGGCAGTCCCGCCAAAGACAAAAAAACCGCCTATAAGGAACAAATCGCTCTTAGTAAACTGCCTGATCTATTAAAAACAGTGAAATTACTGGAAGAAAAAATTAAACATCTTGAGCTACAAGCGCCACCAAGCGCGGAATAAACACTTCTAATTTTATACGCTACCCCAGCGGACTAAATGTCAGCTTAAAGATAAAAATGAAAGGCAAAAAAAATCCCCCGTGCAGAAAGCAACGGGGGATTTTGTAACAACAAAATTTTATAAAATTTTATTTTCCAGCCATCGCAGCAGCACTGCTGTTATTGCTAGTGTGTCTTTTTTCAATTTTAGTGAATGTTTCTTTTTGCTGTTCTGCAACTACGCCACTAGCCAAATGTTTGGTTTCATCGGCTTTCAGCATCAGCACCAAAACGATAGTAGCCAATATTAATCCGCCAATATAAAACCAAAAATAGTCTTTTTCTTGTTCTTCAGCCATTTCTAAATCCTCATAGTTATTTATAGTAATTTTTATAGCCCTTAGCTAAGGGACAACTCAAAGATCATTTGAGTTGTATGCCGCATGCAAAACAAGCGACGGGGTAATTTTTATCACGCCTTTAGGTGTCGTGTCAAAACTATAAATAATTTATTTTTATCTTTTCGGAAACCGGGGAGATTATTTCGAGGGAGAACACAAATAACTAATTGAAAAACATACATATATTTTTTATTGATTCAAGTTATTATTTCGCTATTAGATTAATCAACTAGAAAAATTAATCCTTAAAATTTGCACGGGATTCAATCAAAAAAGCACTATTTACTCCCGCACTGGTTTTTTATCCAACTTTCTTTGTAGGGTGCGTCTATGCATATTCAGGGCTCTAGCCGCGGCAGAAATATTGCCATCATGCTGCATCAAGACTTTTTGTAAATGCTCCCATTCCAAGCGCTTTACCGATAGCGGACTTTCACTGATGCCCACAGAAGAATCGCCTTCATTTTTATTTAGCGCCGCCACAATCTCATCGGCATTGGCGGGTTTAGTCAAATAATGCACGGCTCCCAGCTTAATGGATTCAACCGCAGTAACAATACTGGCAAACCCCGTCAACATAACAATGCGGGTGTTGTCATCTAACGAAATCAATTTTTTTACTAGCTCCAACCCTGAATCATACCCAATACGCAAATCAATCACTGCATATTCCGGCAGATTGAGTTCGGCCAGTTCAATGCCGGTATTAACGTCATTAGCGACCAATACTTCAAAATTTCTTTTTTGCAACGCGGCTTTCAATACATTACAAAAAACTTCATCGTCATCCACCAGTAATAACCGGGGTTTATCAATTTCCTGTGCTGTCATCGTCATGTTCCATTTGTAAAAGAGGAAGGGTTATTTCTACGCAAGCGCCCCCCGAATCCATATTGTCGAAATTAACCTTGCCACCAACCCGACTAATGGTCGAATAGGTTAAAAACAAACCCACGCCCATACCTCGTTTTTTACTGGCTACCGGCTGCTTGCCGACCAGTTGAAAGACCTCGGGGGGGAAGCCTGGGCCAAAATCACGAATTTTTATGGTCGCCTGTTCTCTATCCCAACTGGCATGAAACTCAATTCCTTGTTCTGGAGGAGACGCTTCGGCGGCATTGTTTAGAATATTAATTAGCGCATGGGTTAGCGTACGTTCAGCAATAATTCTAGCGTCTTCAACAATACCCGGATCGATAAATAACCTGAGTTTTGTTGATGGTTGATGAGTTCGCCATTGCTTGAGCACATCATCCAGATAATCAGCCACTAGCATAATACTACCGGATTCGGCGCGCATTTCACCTGCTGAAGCGGACATTACTGAGAGCGCTTTTTTACAGCGATCAAGCTGTTGCTGCATGATGACTACTCTTTCATGCAACTCAGGATAGCGATGGATGGGATAGTCGTTCTCCAGTTCATGCGCAAGAATAGCGATAGTCCCCAATGGCGTCCCCATGTCGTGCGCGGCGCTGGCCGCCAAAGTACCTAACGCCACCACCCGTTCATCGCGCAACGCGCTTTCGCGCGCCTCCGCTAAGCTACGCTCCTGAGCTTTTAGTGTTCTTGCCAATTCGACCACAAAAAATGCGACTAATCCGGCACTGAATACAAATCCGAACCACATGCCAAAAATATGCAGGTTGAAGTAATGCCTGTCACTGGTGGCGTGTGCCTGATGTAACATTTCCAGATGTTCAATATTGTCATGCACCATGTCGGGGTTAGGGACATGCGGCTCTATTGAAGGCAATGGCACGTTATAAGCCATTAAAATCGTGTACATCGACGTCGTCAAAATGACCATATACCATGCATACGCCTGAGGCAGCATAATAGCGGTGATAATCAGTGGCAGCAGATACACCCATATAATCGGATTGGATGCGCCGCCCGTCAGATATAGCAAAGCGGTAATACCAAGAACATCGACCGCCAATTGCGAAAAAATTTCCTGATCAGTTACCGGCTCATCAATCTGTAAGCGTAACCAGGTATAAACATTGACCGCAATTATCGACATTACCACCAGCCAAAGTTGCTGTTGCGGCAATTTAATATTTAATCCAAACGTGGTTAAAAAAATCAGCAGAGACTCGCTGAGGATCATCAAATTTCGCAAAATGAACAGCCAGCTCAGGTTTTGCAGTGCCGATGATCCGGGTCTCGAAGAAACGTGTGAAAGCATGTTGAGTTCAGCAAGTGGGGAAGTTAGGCCGACCGCCATTATTGGACATCTCTGGCGTTTTTAATAGCGTAATGGGCGGGGTGCGACAATATGCCACATTTTTATTTGCATAAGGCGTTGCTATCATTAATTCAACTTTTAGAGCCTAAGCAGGCTTTCATAGCTGAAAGTTGCGTTATATCCTTCCTAATACTTCAGGCAGTTTTTATAAACTGCCTTTTTTTTGCCCGTTAGATTTACAACTTCATTCAAACGCCACTCCCAAGCCCCCTAATCCGCAATAACCCTGTGGTTCTTTGGCGAGGTATTGTTG